>CAYFHK010000015.1:0-36292 GCA_964342585.1 uncultured Caulobacterales bacterium
GCACTTCGCGCGCGCCCGCCGCGCGAAGCCTTTCGGAGATCTTTCGAGACGCGGTGCCGCGTACCAGGCTGTCATCGATTAAGACAACGCTCTTGCCACGGACGACGCCCGCATTGGCAGAGAGTTTTCGGGCAACGCCCAGCTCGCGCATTTGCTGGCTTGGCTCGATGAAGGTTCGCCCGACATAGTGCCCACGAATGAGTGCCATCTCGTAGGGCATCTTCAGCCAATTCGCATAGCCGATGGCGGCGGCAACGCCGGAGTCGGGGATCGGTGCGACCAGATCAGCATCGGCTGGTGCTTCAAGCGCAAGCCGTGCCCCCAGCCGTTTGCGGATCTGATAGACGCTTTCGCCGTCAACGAAGCTGTTGGGGCGCGCAAAATAGATCAGCTCAAAGATACAAGGCCGCGCTTGCGTCACCGGGGGGAAGCAGCGACGGCTCTCCATGCTGCCATCGCGGCGGCAGATCACCATTTCGCCGGGCTCAACATCGCGGATAAATTCGGCCCCGATCAAATCGAAGGCGCAAGACTCAGAGGCGAGCACATGGGCATTGCCCAGCTTGCCAAGCACCAGCGGCCGAATGCCCACGGGGTCGCGCACGCCGATCAGGGAATCCGCCGTCAACACGACCAACGCATAAGCGCCTTCGACCCGGGGCAGCCCGTCGAGCACTTTGTCAGCCAACGTCATCTGTTTTGACTGCGAGGTGAGTTTGACAAAAAGCTCGCTGTCCGACGTGGTGTGGAAAATCCGGCCCTCACGGATCAATTGCGTGCGCAATGTCACGGCATTGGTAAGGTTGCCATTATGCGCAATGGCGAGGCCGCCGCGATCGAGATCCGCATAGAAGGGTTGGACGTTGCGAAGACCGCCGCCACCGGCTGTCGAATATCGCGTGTGGCCGATGCCGGAATTGCCTTTCAGCGTCGCCTGCGTCTCGGCGGACATGAAATGCGAGCTGACAAGGCCGAGGGCTTTTTCGGAATAGAATTGCCCGTCACCATAGGTGGTAATGCCCGCCGCTTCCTGGCCACGGTGCTGGAGGGCGTGCAGGCCCAGAGCAATGATGCTCGCGACATCATCGTCGTGGCCGATAATGCCGAAAACCCCACACTCTTCATGAAGCTCTCGTGGCAGTGGCGGGACAGCCGTTTCTTGACGTTGCATTCGCCGCAAGTAGGCCTGCCGTGCGCGAGCGCGCGCTGAGTACGTACCGGTCATCTGCTGCCTCCAGCTGTCGCCTGCCGCTGCGACGCTTTCGAGGGTGTGGATCACAGCGCAGCGGCGGTGTCACCCTCTATCTCGTCCAGAACGTCAGTCTCTATCGATTCGGGGTCGGTTGCCTCTCTTTCGAGGCCCAATTTTTCAAGCAATCCCGCCGCACTGGTCGTCACGGGCTTTAAGAGCGCCCCTTCGATGGCGGGCGGTAGATTCGCCTCTTCGAAATAGTAAGTGAGCGCGAGATAGGAAAGGCCGACGAGGAACCAGCCGCGCACCACGCCAAAGACGGCGCCGCCAATTTTGTCATAGAGGTGCGGGCTGCCGCCAAAGAACTTCGACACCACCATTTCGAGGATCACGGAGGCCAACACAAAGCCGATCAAGAACAAAAGCGTCAGGCCGATCAGCGGGCCCAAGACCCCGGTGCCGAACAGTGTGCTGAACGCCGTACCAAAAAAGAGCACGGCGAGGGCCCCAACGCCAATCGCGAGCAGCGTCACGATCTCGCGCGAAAAGCCTCTGAGCCAGGCAAACATCGCTGATACGCCAATCAGCGAGACGATGAAGAGATCGAACGACGTCACCTTGCTGCCCCTCGCAAGTCCACCCGCATGGCTCTTAGGCAATCCGCACCCGGCTCACAACTAAAGCCTGCAAGAGATCGCAGTGCGCCGCGCGGCCCTTAAAGCCCGCGCACATAGGCAACCGCGTCGCCCACCGTGGCAAGCTCTTTATACCGCAACTTCGTGCTGTCTCCCTTCGCCAAAGTGGGCCCCAAACATTGTTCGAACCCCAGTTTTGCCGCCTCTGCCAGGCGGGCCGCCATTTGCGGCACGGGGCGCGCAGCGCCGGAGAGCCCGACCTCGCCAAAAGTCACCAATTTGGGTGGCAAAGGCTGATCGAGCCGGCCTGACAAAAGTGCCACGGCGGCGGCGAGGTCGGCGGCGGGCTCACTGATTTTGAGGCCACCTGCGACATTAAGGAACACATCGTGCCGACCAAAATCGAGCCCGCAGCGGGTGTCGAGGACGGCAAGCAACATGGAAAGCCGCGCTGAGTCCCATCCCACCACGGCGCGTCTTGGCGCCCCAAGGGAAGAGGGGCTGACGAGGGCTTGGATCTCACAGAGGAGCGGCCGCGTGCCCTCGATCCCGGCGAACACGACCGAGCCAGACACCGCTTCGCCACTTTCGGAGAGAAACAGCGCAGACGGATTACTGACTTCGCTGAGGCCCGCGCCAGTCATCTCGAAGACGCCGATCTCGTGGGCCGCGCCAAAGCGGTTCTTCACCGCGCGCAGAATCCGAAACGCCCGCCCGGCCTCGGCCTCGAAATAGAGAACAGCGTCCACCAAGTGCTCCACAACGCGGGGCCCGGCGAGCTGGCCGTCTTTCGTGACGTGCCCGACAAGGATCAGCACACAGCCCGAGGATTTCGCAAACCGCACCAGCTCTTGGGCGCAGGCGCGCACCTGGGTCACCGTGCCCGGTGCTGCTGGAATTTGATCTGACCAGAGCGTCTGGATCGAATCGATGATGACCGCCTTTGGGCGCTCGCTTTTCAATGTCGAGAGGATGTCACGCAGTGCTGTGCCCGTGGCGAGGGCGACCGGAGCCTTAGCGAGGCCCAATCGGCGGGCGCGCATCCGAATCTGCGCTGTCGACTCTTCGCCAGAGATATAGGCTGTCTGGGTCCCCGAATTGGCGAGCCCCGCGGCGATTTGCAGGAGAAGGGTGGATTTCCCGACGCCCGGATCCCCGCCCACCAGGAGGGCCGCGCCGGGGACAAGCCCGCCGCCAACGGCGCGGTCGAATTCTTGATTCCCGCTGGGATAGCGCGCCTCGGCGGTTGTTTCCCCGTCGAGGCCTTCAAAGCTGAGGGCATTTCCTTTGCCCGCTTTCGCCGAAAGCCCGCCCGGCGGCGCCGTGTCGGCCTCTTGCTCGATCGAATTCCATTCCCCGCAAGCCTCGCACCGGCCTGCCCATTTGGGGTAAACAGCGCCACATGATTGGCATACAAAGCTTTGGGCGGGTCGGGCCATCGGATAGAATGTTCCTTTTGGGATCGCGTCTGCGCATTGACGGTGAGGGGGCCTTAGCTAGCATGCGCGAGATGCGTGGCGTGATCCTTTTTCTTCTCTTTTTCCTCATGGGGTGTGCGACGCCTGTCTATCAGGTGCCGTCCCTCGATGAAGAGGCTGTGGCGGCGGAGGCCGATGCCCAGCGGCGCGCGGTCTTTGATGAGCGGATGGCGCGACGCGGTCGGGTGTATGATCTCGCCTGGCCTGTGCTCGAGTCGAACACGGAGCTTTGCGAGAATGTCGATCCTTCAATCGGTGTTGTCCTGGCCGACCGCAAGCAGCTTGCGAAGTTGAGCGGCGGTTTGCGCGCCCGCGATCTCGAGGCCGTGGGCATCGAGGATGGCATTCAGCTTGCCCATGTGATGGCGGGGAGCCCCGCCTCGGCGGCGGGCCTTCAGTCTGGCGATCGGTTGCTGACGATCGATGGCGAAGCCGTCGATGGGCTCGACGCGGCGCACAAGACGTTGAAAGAGGCAGTGAAGGAGGGGGGCGAGGTCACCCTCACGGTCGATCGCAGCTCAACGCCCGTGAGCCTCAAGGGTGTCGATCGCTGCGCTGTCGGCGTGAAAATCAGTACAAGTCACGATATAAATGCGCGTGCCGGGCGCAGTGACATCATCCTCTATCAAGGTTTGATGAGCGCCCTCGATGATCCAAGCTTGCAATTCGTCATCGCCCATGAGCTTGCCCATGTGGCGCTCAATCATCCGCGAAAATATGTCCAAAACGCTGTGGCAACAGGCGCGCTCTTGATCGGGCCGCCGGTTTTATTTGGCGCGCAGCTGATCGATGCGGGCCTATCCATCGCCAAGCGCGATGTAGACCTCAGCGTGACAGATCGCGCCACCCACGCTTTTTTGCCGTGGGCAGAAGAGTTTGAGGCGGAAGCCGATTATGTCGGCGCTTACATGTTCACGCGTGCCGGCGGCCAATTGGACGATGTCGACGTCTTTTCGCAGTTCGGTGTCGAGGTGCCAAAAAGCCTCCACGCGAGGATCACCCACCCCCTCGTCCAAGAGCGGGCCATTCGCCTTCGTCGAACCGCGGCGGAGATCGCGGCGAAACAAGAAGCTGGCGATCCGCTGCTGCCCGAGCGAGCCGATTGATGCGCGGCATGACGATGTCTGACGATGTCAAATCGCGGCTCTATAGCGCTTGGGGCACGATGGGCGTTGTGGCTGTGTTCTCTTTGCTGAACGCCCTGATCCGCCGCATCGCGGGGCCCACGCTGTCAATGGATGATGCGAAGACGGCCTTGTTCACCCAGCGATGGCAATGGGGGTATCAGCCTGATAACCCACCGCTTTTCGAATGGCTGCTGACCGCGCTGCAGACATTCATGGGCAATGGCATATGGGGTTTTCTGCTCCTGAAATATCTCGGGCTATGCGCGGCTGCCTATTTTATGCATGTGGCGGTTTCGGCGTATACGGATCGGCGTGTAGCTTTCGTGACCACGATTTCTGCCGTGCTGCTCTACCAAATCGGGTGGAACTTCCATCAAGCCTTTACGCATTCTGCCCTCTTAGTGCCTGGCGTCCTTGCTGCCTTGGTCGCAGGGCTCGCTTATCTACGGGCGCCCACCATTGCGCGGGCGGCGATCTTTGGCGCTGCGGCGGGGATCAGCCTGCTGACGAAATATAATGCCGCACTTTTTCTGGTGCCTTTTCTCATAAGTGCCGCCGCTGCGCCTGAGACGCGCAAGGCGCTGCTCAATGCGCGATCGGTTCTGATCTTGGCGCTCATGGCGCTGATCCTATCCCCGCACATCTTTTGGTTTTTGGGACAGTCATCGCACTATACCGAGACCCTCGACACGACGCTGGGCTTGGCGGGGGGGTATTGGTCCCGTGTCGGCGGTGGGCTTGAAACCTATCTTATCTCTGTGCTGACATTTTTTCTGCCATGGGGATTGCTGGCGCTTTGGCTGAGGCCCAAAGGCGGCATCGCATGGCAATGGGAAGAGCTGATCCTCTTGCGCACAAGTGTGATCGGCCTTTTGGCCTTGCTTGCCGCGATCTTCCTCGCGGGGATCGGCAATGTCTCCGAGCGCTATTTAATCCCCGTCTTGCTGCCTGGCTATATCGCCATGATGACGGCGTTGCTGCGCGTCCGGCCAAATACTGCGCCGCAATGGCTGGCCGCTTCGGGCGCCTTCGCCGTCTTAGTGATGGCCATCCGTATCGCGACATATGTGCACCCGGGTCCGCCCCTTTGCGACAAATGCGGCGAGTTCATCCCCTATGAGGCATTGGCTGCGCGCGTGGGGGAGGTGGTGCCAGAGGGGGCGACGCTCATCGTCCGTGAGGAGAATACGGGCGGCAATATGGTGCGCCTGTTCCCTCACTCAAAAGTGCGCGTCTTCACATCCATGTTGTTCGATAATCCGTTGACCCAACACGAAGATGGGCGCCCCTGCTACCTCATCTGGTCCGAAGACATGGTCTATGGCGTGCCGCTCGAGGAGTCCGTGGAATACGCCTACACCGATCCGCGCACCGTGATGGTGACCCTGCCATGGCGCCATTTTGGCGAGCGTCGGCAAACCACTTGGGGCATTACACCGATTACGGACGAAGAAAAGTATGCCCACTTTTGCACAAGCGCTCGACCCTGAAACGCTCGCAGAAACACAGATTTTCTGCACTCGGCGCGCTAAAGGTTAATCGCCGTCAATCCCAAGTAAAGAAAAGGCAAAACTTGCCTTTACGTCATGTTCACAACGTAGTGGTCATCTCCTGACCAAGGTTAATCGCGGAAACGTCAAAGTAAACGCCTTGGTTACAGGAGTAAAAAATGTCTGTCGAAGTCAGCCATGAAACGCTTGCGGGCGCCGAGAAAATTTTCTCCCCCGAAGAGATGTACCGTCTGGGGATCGAAGCCTCGACACCGGGTCTTGGAGAAGAGACCGATCTGGTCGTGGCCCACAAATGGTTCAACTTGGCGGCGATGCGCGGCAATGAAATGGCGCGTGAGTATCGTCAGCAATTAACGCTGGAAATGTCGCCGCAGCAGGTGGCCAAGGCACAGCGTCTGGCGCGTGAGTGGCTCTCAAAAGTTCGGCCTGCGATGTAACAGTCTTGCGGCTTTGAAGATGACTATCGCCGACGATTGATCTTCTCGGCGCCTTGTTCGCTCACAAAGCCATCGAGAAACGCATCGTGCGGGTCGACAGGGAATCTGTCCATGCGTTGCGCCGCGTAGCCATATCCCACCGCGAGCACCGGGCCTTCCGCGCGCAGGTCATTTAGCGTCCGATCGTAATAGCCGCCGCCCATGCCAAGGCGTGCGCCGTCGGGCCGGATCCCTAAAAGCGGGCACACCACGATATCTGGGCGTAATTCCGGCGCTTCAGTCGGTGGTGTTTTGATCCCGTAGGCACCGTCGATCAGCGGCGTATCCACCTCATACAATCGAAATTTAAGCGGCTGCTTCTTTCCCTCCACCGCGGGAAGAACGAGCGCGTGGCCGCGCGCCATCAGCGCTTCGGCCAATGGCCAGGTGTCGAGTTCATCACCCACCGGAAAATAAAGCGCGATGGTCGCGGGCTCTTCAGGGGCAAAGGTCGCCATGAAGTGAGAGGCGGCGAAATTCGCCGCGCTTTTTTGGGTGGCCGCTGCTTTGGCACGCGCCGCCTTGGCACGCTTCCGAAAAACGGCTTTCCAATCGAGAAGCGGGATCGGGGCAATCACCATTGTGTTCTGCACCTTCCACGGTAATGCCGCCGCCACGGCCGTCGGACATTTTCTTCGCCCTGGACCCAAAGGACCAGGTGGGTACCACGTGAAAAGGGCCACGACCCTTACCAGCGGCGGTTCCCATGCAAGAATGTAAGGCCCCGGGGAAGTGGTCCTAACGCACCGGGCAGCTGAGAGAAAATAGGCCGGGCGGCACAGGGTTTCAATGATCGGACGAAGGCGAAGGCGTGGCGTCGGCCTCAGATGGGCTGAGCGCGGTTGCGAGCTGCTCGATCCGATCGGCGGCGGTGTTCAACAGCGCGGCGATATCGGGCCGCTCTGCGCCACCTGGGGAGTCGCTGGCTTCGCGCGCGGCAAAGAGCTCGTCACACAGGTTGAGACTGGCGAGAATGAGAATGCGACTATCGCCGATATGTCCGTATTGCGCGACCAATTGGTCGACATGGCTGTTGAGGTACTCGGCAAGCCGCTCCAGGCGCTGCTCCTCGCCTTCATCACAGGCAATGCGATACTTCCGGTCCATCACAGTCAATTGCACTTCGGGCATGACTTTCCTTCGGGGTCTTAGCTGGACGGGCGCTGCGAACCCTCTTCGCGATGTTTCAGTGCGGGCTCGATTTCGCCGAGCGCACGATCGAGCAGGGCTTCTACGGATTTCAAACGTTCCTCGATATCGGCTTGGCTTGTCGTGTCGTCTGAAAGGGAGCCAAGCTTCATCCGCGCCGACGTGACTGCTTCCAACGCATCGAGCGCCCGCGTCAATCGTTGCGCTGCCTTCTCAACCCGATCCATTTCAGTGGTTCTCCATCAAAAAACGCTACGCGGAGGAGGGGGGAGCTGTCCACCGGGGGGGGCGGCTTCGCCTCCCGCGAGAAATGCCACTCGCGTCAAAGTCTTGACCGTTCGATTTCGCAGGTGCAATCACCAGCGCAATAGGCCGCTCGCAGGGGCAAGGGGCCTTCTGACGGCTGATGAGAACTTCGGTGCGGCATGGGGCGTGCGCCGGCGGGAATCGAGAAGGGATCTCTCAAGATGGCGGTGAAAGTTGCGATTAACGGCTTCGGACGGATCGGGCGATTGACCTTGCGGTCGATGATCGAACATGGCCGGGACGATATCGAAGTTGTCGCCATCAATGATTTGGGGCCCGTCGAAACCAACGCGCACCTCCTTCAATATGACTCGGTCCACGGCAAGTTGGCGCACGAAGTGACCACCGGCGACAATGAAATCCACGTCGCAGGCCGCAAAATTAAAGTCTTTGCCGAGCGCGACCCGAAGGCACTGCCTTGGGGTGAGCACGGTGTCGACATCGTCATGGAATGTACCGGCATCTTTGCAGACAAAGAAAAAGCCTCGATGCACCTCGAAGCCGGTGCCAAGCGCGTGCTGGTTTCCGCGCCCGCAACGAACGCAGACAAGACCATCGTTTACGGTGTGAACCACGACACGCTGACCGCTGACGACTTGGTCGTCTCGAATGCGTCGTGCACCACGAACTGCCTCTCACCGGTGGCGAAAGTGCTGAACGATACGATCGGCATCGAAAAAGGCATGATGACCACCATCCACTCTTACACGGGTGACCAGCCGACGCTCGATACGATGCACAAGGATCTTTATCGCGCGCGGGCTGCGGCGATGAGCATGATCCCCACCTCTACCGGCGCAGCGAAAGCGGTTGGCCTCGTGCTGCCGGAGCTCAATGGCAAGCTGGATGGCTTCTCCATGCGGGTGCCGACGCCGAACGTTTCTGTGGTTGACTTGAAGTTCGTGGCTGGCCGCGAAACCTCCGTCGAGGAAATCAACAATGCCATCAAAGCGGCCGCCGATGGCCCAATGAAGGGCGTGCTCGGCTACACCATGGCGAAAAACGTTTCGACCGATTTCAACCATGATGATCGCTCGTCGATCTTCCACATGCTGGAAACCAAAGTGATGGACGGCAACTTCGTGTCGATCCTCACCTGGTACGACAATGAATGGGGTTTCTCCACGCGGATGTCTGACACCGCGGCAGCCATGGCGAAGTTCCTGTAACAGCGCGGGGAGAGGGGAGTGTGACAGCGATGCGCCCTCCCCGATATCTCTTTCTTTTCGCCGCGACCTTCGCGCTGCTGATGCAGGCCTGCGACGGCGGCGACACCACATCAATCGAACAAACAGCAGCAACTTCTGATGAGACCGTCGATCAGACGCTCACGGAGGATGCCTTTCTTGGCGTCTGGGCGCCGCGGTCGGACGATTGCGGCGCGGCCGCAGGCGCGGAAGACTCCCGCATCCAGATTTTCTCCACGCGTATTGTCTCCGGCGACACACGATGTGAAATCGAGCGCATTGTGCGGTTGAGCGGTGGCGGCAACGCCGCTGCAGTTGTGACCTGTCGTGAAGGTGGTGTGCCAGCGACGGAGGTCTATCTGCGCGTGGCAGGCGGGACCATGCTGATGGAATGGGGCGATCGCGATACCGTCTCCCTTTTGGCGTGCCCGACGCCTGAACCCAAAAACGAGCAACAGGGGTCATCCTTATGAGTTCATTTAAAACGCTCGACGATCTCGACGTGAAGGACAAACGCGTTCTGGTGCGCGTCGATTTCAACGTACCCGTCCAAAACGGCGCGGTCTCCGATGCCACGCGGCTGGAGCGCGCGGTGCCCACCATTGGTGAGCTGACAAAAAAGGGGGCGAAGGTGATCCTGCTGTCGCATTTCGGCCGGCCCAAGGGATCTCCGAACCCTGAGATGAGCCTGGCGCCGGTGGCGCAGGCCTTCGGCGAGGTCATCAAGGCGAAGGTCAGCTTTGCCAGCGATTGCATTGGTGAGAAGGCGGCGCAAATGGTTTCTGCGCTGGAGCCGGGCGAAATTCTGCTGTTGGAGAATACCCGGTTTTATCCGGGCGAAGAGAAAAACGATCCTGACTTCGCAAAGGCGCTCGCAGAAAATGGCGACCTTTACGTCAACGATGCTTTCTCTGCGGCGCACCGGGCGCATGCCTCGACGGAAGGCGTGGCGCGGATTTTGCCGTCGGCTGCCGGGCGCGCCATGGAGCGTGAGCTCGACTATCTTTCCCAAGCGCTGGCCGCGCCGAAGCGGCCGGTGATGGCCGTCGTTGGCGGTGCGAAGGTTTCCACCAAACTCGACGTGCTGACGAATCTGTTGAAAAAGGCCGACATGATTGTCGTGGGCGGCGGCATGGCGAACACCTTCCTCCTCGCCAAGGGTGTGGATGTGGGCAAGTCGCTGGCCGAGCCTGACCTTGTGCCCACGGCTCAGAAAATCTTGAAAGAGGCAGATGCGGAGGGCTGTCAGATCCTGCTGCCCGCCGATGTCGTCTGCGCCACCGAATTCAAAGCCAACCCAGAAACAGCGACCCGTCGCGCCGATGCAGTGAAGGCGGATGAAATGGTCCTCGATGTTGGCCCGGATAGCGTGGATAGTTACGCTGCAGCGCTTGAAGGGTGTGAAACCTTGATCTGGAACGGCCCATTGGGCGCGTTCGAGCTGCCGCCTTTCCATACCGCGACGGTTGAGCTGGCGCGGTTTGCAGCAAAGCTCACAAAAGAAGGCGCGCTCGTTTCGGTCGCGGGCGGTGGTGATACCGTCTCGGCGCTGAACATGGCGGGCGTCTCAGACGATTTCACCTATATCTCCACCGCGGGCGGCGCGTTCCTTGAATGGATGGAAGGCAAGGCGCTGCCGGGCGTTGACGTCCTCAAGCGGTAATTCATCGATGTCGTATTCGGGTAAGAAGAGGGAAGTTTGAACATGACGAATGCAGAGATGGCCAAGCAGGCCGCGGAAAAAGACGGGTTCATCGCGGCCCTCGACCAATCGGGCGGCTCAACGCCCAAAGCCCTGAAGCTCTACGGCATTGAAGAGAGCGCCTATTCCAACGACGAGGAAATGTTCGGCCTCATCCATGAGATGCGGGCACGGATCATCAAATCGCCCGCTTTCACCGGCGACAAGGTCATGGGCGCGATCCTCTTCGAGCGCACCATGGACGGCGAAATCGACGGCGTCCCCACGGCGGAGTACCTCTGGAAAGAGCGTCACGTCGTTCCCTTCTTGAAGGTCGACAAAGGCCTGGCCGATCCCGAAGATGGCGTGAAGCTGATGAAGCCAATGCCAGACCTTGATGCGCTGCTCGAGCGGGCGGTGGCGAAAGGGATTTTCGGCACAAAGATGCGCTCGGTCATCGATGCCGCAAACCCGACCGGCATTGCCGCGAACGTCGCCCAACAGTTTGAAGTCGGTCACCAAATCTTGGGCCATGGTCTCGTGCCCATCATCGAGCCCGAAGTGACGATCACCATCCCCGATAAGGCGGAGGCGGAAGACATCCTCCTCAAAGAGATCACCAAACATCTCGAAGAGATCCCAGCAGGCCAGCAAGTCATGCTGAAGCTTTCGCTTCCCACCAAAGCCAATCAGTACAAATCGCTGGTGGACAGCCCGAAAGTGATGCGCGTTGTTGCCCTGTCGGGCGGGTATTCACGCGAAGAGGCGAACGCAAAGCTCGCCGAAAACACCGGCGTCATCGCCAGCTTCTCGCGCGCTTTGACCGAAGGGCTATCGGCGCAACAAAGCGATGCTGAATTCGATGCAACGCTCGCAGCAACGGTGGATGCGATTTACCAGGCATCGAAAGCCGGTTGATCGGCTGCGCCGATGACGATCACCCCAGCCTTGCTCTTGCCGATCGCGCTGTGGCTCGGCTGGGTTTTTCTTCTTTATGCGGTGCTTTCAGCGCTCCGGCTTTTACAGATGGCGGGACGCAAGGGCCTCGACGGCTTTGAGCGCCGGTGCGCTGCCAATCTGTCGAACCAGTTCGAGGCGCCGCTATTGATGCTCATCGCGGTGGCCTTTCTCGCCATGAACAGTGCGGTGACCGGCGGCGTGATCGCGGCGCTTTGGGTTTTCCTTGCGGGCCGCATCGCGCATTCTCTTGTGCAGATCGGCCAACCGCGGATCATCCCCCGCGGCCTGATCTTCACGGTGAATTTTGCGGCGATCGTTTATATCTGGGGTGTCTTGTTCCTCGATGTCTTCGATAAGGCCGCATGACCGAAAGCCAGCTCTACCTCATCACACCGTCCACCTTCGATCCTGAGACCTTCGCAGCAACCCTCGCTGAAACCCTGCACGCAGGGCAGGTTGCGCGCATCCCAGTTGCGTGCCTGCAATTGCGGCTAAAGGATGTGTCTGACGACGCCATTCTCGAGGCCGCCGCGGCGCTCAAACCGGTCTGCGCGCGCTATGGGATCGGGCTTTTGATCAACGACCGCGCGGATTTGGCGAAGGCCGCCGGTGTCGATGGCGTCCACCTCGGCCAGGAAGATGGCAGCGTCGCCGAGGCGCGGGCCCTTTTGGGGCCTGACGCGGATATCGGCGTCACCTGTCATGACAGCCGTCACCTGGCGATGATCGCGGCGGAGGAGGGGGCGGACTATGTTGCCTTTGGCGCGTTCTTCCCGACGCCGACAAAGGAAACCCGCTTTCGCCCCGCCCCTGAGATCCTCACCGCCTGGACGCAAATGACGCTGGTCCCTTGCGTGGCGATTGGGGGCATCACGCCGGACAATGCGCGGACGCTCGTTGACGCCGGCGCTGACTACCTCGCGGTCTCCTCCGCCATTTGGTCTCATCCAGATGGACCGACGGCAGGGATTGCGGCATTTGGCGACTCGCTTGCAGGGTCCTAAAAAGCGGACGGGGGTCGGCGATACGGGAGAGTGAATGCAAGTTCGGCGTGCGCTCATAGCGGTCTTAGCAGGCATCGCTGTCTCGAGTGCGGCCGCCGCCCAATCCCCATTGCCAGAAGCTGAGGGCGATCAGGTGCAGCGCGCGATCACTGCGATGCGCAATGGCGAATACAGCTTCGCTATGGCCATAGCCGAGCGCCTCGCCGAGCAGAACGACCCCGATGGGCTTTTTATCTTGGGCTATCTCTACGCCAACGGTCTGGGCGGCGAGCAAGACATGACCGAGGCCATGCTCCACTACGTCAAGGCTGCATCCTACGGCCAAACCAACGCGCAATTCGCCCTCGGCGAAATCGCCTATCGCGGCGAGGGCGCGGTGCAGGATTGGGAGCGCGCGGCGGGTTGGTATAATCTCGCGGCCGCGGGCGGCCACGCCGAGGCACAATTCCGCCTTGGCTATATGTATGCTGAAGGCCAGGCGGTGCCTCAGGACAATGGCCGCGCCGCGACGCTGTTCCGCTCAGCGGCCGAGGCTGGCCTTGTCGATGCGCAATATCACTTAGCGCTCCTCTTCCTCGAAGGGCAGGGCGTGCCGCGCGACTTTAATGAGGCGGCAAAGTGGTTCGAAGCCGCCGCGACGCAGGGCGATGCCGAAAGCATGTACAATCTCGCCCTCATCTTGGAGTCAGGGCGCGGCGGGGAAACCGACCTTGAAGGCACGGTGAAATGGATGCGCGCCGCCGCCGAGGCGGGCGTGCTCCCTGCGCAAGTCTCCATGGGCCTGCTTCACTATAATGGCCGCGGCGTCGCCGAGTCCGGTGAGCAGGCGCTCAAATGGTTCAGGCAATCCGCGGAGGGCGGCAGTGCGGAGGGGATGTTCCTCTACGCTGTTGGGCTCTCCGAAGGGTTGGGCGGCAGGCCCGATTTCCCGCGTGCTTTGCGGTGGGCGGAGCGGGCGGTCGATGCCTCAAAGGGAGAGCCGGAAGAGCTTGTCGAGGAGCGTCGTCTGTTGCGCGATCAGCTGCGTCAGCTCGTCGCCCAGTTCGCGACCGCCGCGCCGGCACCCTCATCCCCCGGCGCCATTGCCTTTCGAGAGGAGCGGGGTGCCGACCCCTCTTCGGCGCCATCTCGGACACAGGCCGACGCCGCTCCCGCGCCGGTGCAGGCGCCCCCCAAAGACGCGCCTCAGGGTCGCGGCCTCCGCCGCTAAACGGCGGCTCAGCCCTTCTTCTTGTTGTAGAGATAGCGGTAGACGCCAAACAGATTGATCGCGAAAAGCGCTAGGTTCTGCAGCAAGAGCGGATCGCGATCGCCGAGCAAGGCGGCGATGATCCAGCAGAGCGATGACACGGCGAAAATGACGAAACCGCCGCCAGTGATCTTCTGCCCCGCATTGAGTGACACCGTGATCGCGGCAACAATGCCCAACAAGCTCGCGGCCCAGCGTAAAATATCGACGATCATTCACGTTCTCCCTGCCGAACTGTTCCCGAAAGCCACAACCAAGCCTCACGGCCGAGGTTCCATCCCAGCGCTCCCTTGCAGGGGCAGGGACATCAAGGCTAGATGCGGCAACCGCTTCGAATAGATAATGAAATCCCGCCATGCCAGATGATCAGGCCGCCTCGGGGCCAGACTATCGCGACACACTTTTTTTGCCGTCCACGGATTTTCCGATGCGCGCGGGGCTCCCCAAAAAGGAGCCTGAAATCATCGCGCATTGGAAGTCTGTCGATCTCTATCGCAAGATCAGAGAAGCGTCGGCGTCGCGACCGAAATTCACCTATCATGATGGTCCGCCCTACGCGAACGGCCACATTCATATGGGTACCGCACTCAACAAGATCTTGAAGGATCTCGTCATCCGTTCACGGCAGATGCTGGGGTTTGACTGCAACTATGTGCCCGGCTGGGATTGTCATGGCCTGCCCATCGAATGGAAGGTGGAAGAGGCCTTCGCTGCGAAGGGCCGAAAGAAAAAGGACGTTCCGTCTTCTGAGTTCCGTACCGCTTGCCGCGAATATGCGAGCGAATGGATCGATGTGCAGCGTGAGGAGTTCCGTCGCCTTGGCATCGAGGGCGATTGGGATAACCCCTATCTCACGATGAATTTTGCTTCGCAGGCGACGGTCGTCCGCGAGTTTTTCAAATTCGTGGAAAAGGGCCTGGTCTACCGCGGCTCCAAACCCGTGATGTGGTCGCCGGTGGAACAAACCGCGCTCGCCGAAGCGGAAATTGAATATCACGAGCACACATCGACGACCATCTGGGTGCGTTTTCCGTTCAAGGAAGGAACGGCGCCTGAAGGGCTTGAGGACGCAAAAGTTGTCATCTGGACGACGACACCTTGGACCATCCCGGGCAACCGCGCCGTCTGCTACGGTCCCACGCTGTCTTACGGGGCCTATCGCATCGACAAGGTGCGGGATGATCTCGATTTCGCGCCATGGAGCGTGCCGGGGGAGGTGATCCTCGTTGCCGATGCCTTGGCCGACGAGGTGATGAAAGCGGCGTTTGCTGAAGAGTTTACGCGCCTTCATGATGTCGATCCCGCATCGCTGGCGGATGCCAAGCTTCGCCATCCGCTCAATGGCTTTGCCGGCAGCTATGATTTCGATGTGCCGCTCCTCTCGGGCGATCACGTCACGGATGATGCGGGGACAGGCTTTGTTCACACCGCGCCCTCCCACGGCCAGGAAGACTATTTCGCATGGCTCGGCCACGGCCTGCCGCTCGATGCGATCCCCTACACGGTAGGGCCAGATGGCGCGTATACAGATGATGCGCCGGGCTTTGTCGGGGAGAAAGTCTTTGTCACCGAGGGAAAGAAGAAGGGCAAGGACGCAACGGCAAACAAAGCCGTAATCGACCAGTTGATGGCGCATGAGGCACTTCTGGCGCGAGGTCGCCTCGTCCACTCCTATCCTCATAGCTGGCGGTCGAAAGCGCCGGTGATGTTCCGTAACACCCCGCAATGGTTCATTCGCCTTGGCGGCAAAGGTGAGGGTGGCCTGCGCGATGTGGCGCTCAAAGCCATCGACGACACAACCTTTTATCCTGCCAGCGGCCGCAACCGCATCCGCGCCATGGTGGAGCAACGCCCCGACTGGCTGATCTCTCGCCAGCGGGCCTGGGGCAATCCCATCGCGCTCTTCGTCGATAACGAAGGCGAGCCGCTCGTGGATGCCGACGTCAATGCACGGATCGTTGCCGCGATCGAAGAAAAGGGCGTCGATGCCTGGTTCGATACGCCTGCCGAAGAGTTCCTCGGCAGCAATTATAATGCGGCGGACTATGAGAAAGTCACCGACATTCTCGATGTCTGGTTCGACTCCGGCAGCACCCATGCCTTTGTCCTCGAAGCGCGGGACGATCTTCAGTGGCCAGCTGATCTTTATCTTGAAGGGTCTGACCAACATCGGGGCTGGTTCCAGTCTTCGCTCCTCGAAAGCTGCGGCACGCGGGGTCGGGCGCCCTATGATGCTGTGCTCACCCACGGCTTCGTGCTCGACGCGAAGGGCTATAAAATGTCCAAGTCGTTGGGCAATATCGTCCAGCCCAGCGAGCTGACGCAGAAATTCGGCGCCGATATCATCCGCATCTGGGCGGCAAGCTCCGACTACGTCGAAGATATTCGTATCGGCGATGAGATTATCGGCTCCGCCGTTGATGCCTATCGCAAGCTGCGCAACACGCTCCGCTACCTCCTCGCTGCGCTTGATGGCTATGATGCGGAAAAAGAGACCGTGCCGCTGGCAGAGATGCCCGCACTCGAAAAATTCGTGTTGCACCGTTTGGCCCAGACGAAGGCCCAAGTCATCTCGGGGTTCCAGCGCTTCGATTATAAGTTGGCGTGGCGCGCCTTGAGCGAATTTGCCAGTAACGATCTGTCAGCGTTCTATTTCGATGTGCGCAAAGACAGCCTTTATTGCGATGCACCGTCGAGCGCGACCCGTCGCGCGGCCCGTACGGTGATGGCGCATGTCTTCGAAGCGCTCATCCGGTGGCTGGCGCCGATCTGTCCGTTTACGGCGGAAGAAGCCTATTGGTCTCGCTATCCGTCATCGAAGGATGAAGGCAAGTCGGTCCATCTGCTGACGATCGAAGCCGCCCCCGCAGAATGGGAGAACGAAGCGCTGGCCAAGTCTTGGGCAACGATCCGCTCCGCCCGCCGTGTGGTGACAGGCGCGCTTGAAATGGCGCGTAAGGAGAAAATTATCGGCGCCAGCTTAGAAGCAGCGCCCATCCTTTACATTGAGGACCCAAGCGTGCGTGCGGAGCTTGAGGGTGTCGACATGGCGACGCTCGCCATCACCTCAACGCTCACGCTGTCAGATGAGCCCGCGCCGGCAAATGCCTTCCGCCTGGAAGAGGTGCCAGGGGTGGCCGTGGTGATCGCCCAAGCGGCGGGGACGAAATGCGCCCGTTGTTGGCGCGTGCTCGAGGAAGTGGCGCCGCCATCGCTTCTTTGTGCCCGCTGCACTGATGTGGTCGCGGCATGACCGCATGGTGGAAAGATGCGCGGGCCAATCCGCTGTTCTGGCGCACCGTGATCATCGCCTTGGCGGTGATCACGGTGGATCAGGCCACAAAGGTATGGGTGCTGTCCTGGCTCCAATTGCCCGAGCGTCCGTTCGGTCATCTCGAAATCTCTGGAATTTTTGACCTCACCTATGTGGAAAATCGTGGCGTGAGCTTCGGCCTTTTTGGCGGCGGTGGCGTCTTCACACGGATCGCGCTGACTTTACTGG
Organism: uncultured Caulobacterales bacterium; assembly: GCA_964342585.1. Classification (GTDB taxonomy): domain Bacteria; phylum Pseudomonadota; class Alphaproteobacteria; order Caulobacterales; family Parvularculaceae; genus Parvularcula. Next base: position 17,458 of record CAYFHK010000015.1, read on the forward strand.
CGATCGGCGTCGCGGGATTCGTCATGCATTGGGTGGGGCGGCTTGATCGACGCGTGGCAGCGATTGGTGCGGCGTTGATCGTGGGCGGCGCACTCGGCAATGCGATTGATCGCATGGTTCACGGCTTTGTCGTCGACTTCCTCGACTTCTCGGGCCTCTATTTCCCGTGGAAATTCAACGTCGCGGATGCCGCGATCAATGTCGGTGTCGCTTTCCTCGCGACCGATGCCTTCTTCTTTGCGCCCAAAGCCGCGCAAGAGCATGAGAACGCCGCGCCATCACCGCCCCCAGATGCGCAAATGAAGGCGAATCCCGATCGCATCGATGCGCAAAACGCCCCCCAGGCGCCGGAGAAATCTGGGTCATCGGAGGCCTAACCGCATTGTATGGCCCGAAGCCCCTTTCGTTCTTCGGCCGTGACCGATAAAGCAGTCGCGGAATTAGAAAGATCGTAAGGGCGGCTGATGGGTATTGTTCGCGTGATTGCGGTGTCGGCGGGTCTCGGCATGTTGTTGAGCGGCTGCGAAAGCATGGGGTCGGCCCTCGGCGTTGGGAAAAGCGCGCCGGATGAGTTCGCCATCGTCACGAAAGCGCCGTTGACCGTGCCGCCGGATTACGCGCTGCGCCCCCCAAAGCCGAATGAAACCCGGCCCGAACGGCTCTCGTCGGCTGAACGCACCCGTCAATTGTTGCTCGGGGATCAGCGGGCCGCGCCGCCTTCCAATGGTGAGCTGGCGCTGCTGCAAAGCATCGATGCCCCGAATGTCGATGGCAATATCCGGGCGATCCTCGCGGCGGAAAATGGCGGCCGTGCTGAGAAAGATGACAGCCTAGCGAACCAGCTCATCTTTTGGCGCGTCTCGGGCGGCCAGATCGATGATAGTGATGCGCCGCTCCGCACAGAGGACGCAGAGGCTTGGCTCGAGCAGCGCCAAGAGTCGATCGACTCGGTCACGGGCGGCGGCGATGTCGTCATCAATCAGCGCAAGCAGCGCATTTTAAACCTGCCCGGCGTCAACTAAGCGCAGCCCGCCATTTAAGGCTTTTCGCGCCTTGTCTTGACAAGGGGCGGTCCCATATGCGCCTTTACAAGAACAGACATGCTTTCGGGGCGGGGTGAAAGTCCCCACCGGCGGTAATTGGGCTTCGCGCCCATCAGCCCGCGAGCCAAGACCCTTCACGGGTGGCGGCAGGATCCGGTGAGATTCCGGAGCCGACGGTTACAGTCCGGATGGTAGAAAGCGTGGATTAGGCGGGCACGGCTTTCGTCGTGTTTGTATCACTGCGTGCAGTCGCGTCTCGCGGCAGTGCGCCTCGCGCCTATTCCATTCCCCCGTTTGTCACGCGTCTGTGCGGCGAATGGGAAGTGAATGGACGATTTGCAGTATATGGAACGCGCGATAGCGCTGGCGGCTCGGGCGGTGGGGCATACCCATCCCAACCCGATGGTCGGCTGTGTGATCGTGCGGGACGGGCAAATCGTCGGCGAGGGATGGCATCGCGGGCCAGGCACGCCCCATGCGGAGGTCGATGCCCTCGCGGCGGCGGCAGACGCAGCCAAAGGCGCGACCGCCTATGTCACCCTCGAGCCCTGCAATCACCATGGCAACACACCGCCGTGTACGGAAGCCTTAATCCGTGCCGGGATCGCCGAAGTGGTCTACGCCGCCAGTGACCCTAATCCGTTGGCGGCGGGCGGTGCGGCGCGGCTCCAAGAGGCCGGCATCAGTGTGCGCGGCGGCGTTGCAGAGGCTGGCGCGCGGGATTTGATTGCGCCCTGGCTCTTCAGCATCAATGCTGATCGTCCCTACACCTATGCAAAGCTCGCCATGACGCTTGACGGCCGCACGGCCACACGCAACGGCGAGTCAAAGTGGATTACCGGCCCCGCAGCGCGTGCGCGTGGGCACCTCTTCCGTCAACGCACCGACGCGATCGTTGTCGGCATCGGCACGGTGCTGGCCGATGACCCCAGCCTTGATCCGCGCCCTGTAGATGCTGACCCCGCGCCATCGACCAAAGTCGTTCTCGACACCGCATTGCGGACGTCGGATGCAGCGCGTCTCTTCGCGTCCGAAGGTCAGGTGATCATCGCCTGCGGGTCGGATGCTTCTGAGGCCCGTCGCAGCAGATTGTGCGCCCTTGGCGCCGGTATTATCGAGATGAACGGGGAGACACCCGCCGCACGTTACGTCGACGTTCTCCGTCAGCTGAAGTTGCGCGGCATTCAAAGCGTTTTGGTGGAAGGCGGCGCCCAGCTATTGGGCAGCGCGTTCGATAGCGGCACGGTGGACGAAGTGCTGGCATTCATCGCGCCCAGCCTGCTTGGCGGCGGGCAGCCCGCTATCGAAGGCCAAGGGCCGGAACACCTCGCCGATCTTCATAAACTGCAAGTGGTTGAGCAAGAATGGCTCGGGCCTGACTTGTTCATCCGTGGCAAGATTGAGCGCAGAAAGGAAGCTGTCTGATGTTCACTGGGCTTGTTGAAGAGATGGGTGTGATCGAGAGCGCCGGGCCTGATGGCGATGGCTATACGCTCTCCATCGCGGCCAAAACTGTTCTCGATGATGCCACATTCGGCGCATCGATCTGCGTGAATGGTGTTTGCTTGAGCATCACCTCATTTGACGAGACGCGCTTCAGTGTTGGCCTCGCGCCGGAAACCCTGAAACGCACAAACCTTGGCGAGCTGAAGGCGGGGGATCGTGTGAATCTCGAACGCTCCGTTCTGCCCACAACGCGCTTGGGCGGCCACTATGTGCAAGGCCACGTCGATGGCACTGGTGAGATTGCCAGCATCACGCCCGACGCCGATGCCCTCTGGTTCAAGATCAAATGCGATCCCGGACTAATGAAGTACATCGTTGAGAAGGGGTATATCTGTGTTGATGGGACAAGCCTCACCGTCGTTGAGACGGGGGCGGATTGGTTCACCCTCACATTGATCGCACACAGCCAAGAGCTGGTCGTCCTCGCGCAAAAAGCCGTGGGTGACCGGGTCAATCTCGAAGTCGATATCATGGCGAAATTCGCCGAAAAAATTCTTACAGCAAGGAGCGGACAATGAGCTTTGTGTCGGTAGAAGAGGCCGCCGAGGCCTTTCGGCAAGGCCGGTTTGTCATCATCTGTGACGATGAAGGCCGCGAAAATGAAGGCGATCTGGCGATAGCGGCGGAATTCGCCGATGCCGCCGCGATCAACTTTTGCGCGATGATGGGGCGGGGGCTCATTTGTTGCTCGCTGGCGCCGGAAATCGTCGATCGGCTGGGGCTGCCCTACATGGTGCCGCGGGAAGAGAATAAATCCGGCTACGGTACGCCCTTCACTGTTTCAGTTGAAGCGCGGACGGGCGTGACCACGGGCATTTCCGCGGCGGATCGCGCGCGCACTGTGGCTGTCCTGATCGATGAAGCATCATCGCCCGACGATCTCGTAATGCCCGGTCACATGTTCCCGTTGAAGGCCTCACCCAATGGGACGCTAGAACGGTCCGGCCAAACGGAAGCCAGCGTCGATTTGGCGAAAATCGCGGGGCTACGCGCCGGCGCGGTCATCTGTGAGGTGATGAAAGACGACGGCACCATGGCTCGCCGCGACGACCTGCTGGCGTTCGGGCGTGAGCATGACATTCCCCTTGTCACCGTGGAAGCCATCGCCGAATGGCGTCGGTCGCAGGGTGAGCGCGCAGAGGCGGCGGAGTAGGGAAGATGGTACAAAAAATTCATCCGTCAGCGAATGGACAAAGCCTCAAGGTCGCGATTGTCGATACGAGTTGGAACGACTTTATCGTCACTCGGCTGACAGAGGGCGCCATCGGTAGTCTGCGCCGCCACGGCGTGGCCGAAGAGTCGATCATCCACGTCACCGTGCCCGGCGCCTATGAGTTGCCCTTTGCGGTCCGCAAACTCGCCGAAACGGGCGCGTTCGACGCCATCGTCGCGTTAGGCTGTGTGATCCGCGGTGCCACGCCCCACTTTGATTACGTCGCAGGTGAGGCCGCGAGGGGTATTTCGTCCGTGATGCACGATACGGGCGTGCCTGTCGCTTTCGGCGTCCTCACCACCGACACGATCGAGCAAGCGATCGAACGGGCAGGGACGAAAGCGGGCAATAAAGGCGCCGAAGCGGCAAGCGTTGCTGTGGAAATGGCCTGTCTGACGGCCACCATTAAGGACAGTGTGAAATGAGTGAGACCAAACGCCCAACCCGCAAGGATGCCGAGGCGGCTGTTCGTACGCTCCTCGCCTATATCGGCGAAGACCCTGACCGTGAAGGCCTGATCGACACGCCCAAACGTTTTGTCGGGGCCTATGATGATTGGTTCCAGGGGTACAATGAGGATCCGGTAGCGGTGCTCGGCCGCACCTTCGAGGAGGTCGAGGGGTATGATGATATCGTTCTGATGAAGAACATCCGCCTCGAAAGCTATTGCGAACATCACATCGCACCGATCATCGGCACGGCCCATGTCGCCTATTTGCCGGATAAGCGCGTGGTGGGGATCTCAAAGCTTGCCCGACTGGTCGATATCTATGGCAAGCGCTTGCAAAGTCAGGAAACGCTGACCAACCAAATCGGCCGCACCATCGAACAGGTGCTAAAACCGCGCGGTGTGGCCGTGATCGTCGATGCTGAGCACCAATGCATCAGTACACGGGGCATCCATAAGACGGGTGTTGGCTGTGTGACGCGATGCTTCCTTGGTGAATTCGCGACGGATGCAAATCTCGAGGCCCGTTTGCATCGGCTCATCGCGGGCTGATTATTCGGCGATCAATGCTTCCAGGGCGTCCTTCACCGGCGCGGGCAGCCGCTTGGGTTTGCCTGCCAGATCCATGCACGCCACCGTCACCTCAGCCGTGGCCAGCAATTCGTCGTTGCGCAAGAGGCGCTGCGTAAAGACCATCCTCGCCCCAGTGATGGCGGTGAGGTCGGTCTCAACCATCAAGAGTTCGTCGATCCGTGCCGGTTTTTGGTAGTCGATGCTCACTGTGCGGACGGTGAACACGCGCGGTGGGTCGGCCTCGAGCAGCGCGCGATGCGCAAAACCGGCATCGCGCAAGGCTTCGGTCCGGCCACGTTCGAAATAGCGCAGATAATTTGCGTGGTAGACAACACCTGAAAAATCGGTGTCCTCGTAATAAATGCGCACGTCGAGTCGGTGAGTCATAGCAGGCGATCGTCTTCCCGGTGGGGCGGTGTGAGCCCTAGATGATTGAAGCCACGATCCGTCAGCATACGTCCGCGCGGCGTCCGTTGGATCAGCCCCTGTTGTAACAGGAAGGGCTCGATGACATCCTCGACTGCATCGCGCGCCTCGGCGAGGCTGGCGGCGATCGTCTCCACCCCCACGGGCCCGCCGCTGAAATGCTCCGCAATCATCGTCAAATAGCGACGGTCCAGCGTCTCTAAGCCAAGGCCATCCACATCGAGGCGCCGCAGGGCTTGGTCAGCCACATGACGGTCTACCGCTGCACTGCCCTCCACCGCGGCCACATCGCGCACTCGGCGGAGGAGGCGACCCGCGACCCGTGGCGTGCCCCGTGACCGACGCGCGATTTCGATAGCGCCATCCTCTTTCATCTCGACACCGAGCTTTTGTGCCCCGCGCTGAACGATGGAGCGCAGCTCATCTACCGTATAAAAATCAAGCCGCAGCGGAATCCCAAACCGATCGAGCAACGGCTTTGTCAGTAGACCGGAACGTGTCGTCGCGGCAACGAGGGTGAAGCGGGGTAAGTCGATCCGTACAGATCGCGCCGAAGGGCCCTCGCCGATCAAAATATCGAGCGCGTAATCCTCCATGGCGGGGTAGAGGATTTCTTCCACCGTGGGCGGCAGGCGGTGGATCTCGTCGATAAACAAGACATCGCCAGGCTCGAGCGCGGTGAGGATCGCCGCCAAATCGCCGGCCTTGCTGATCACGGGGCCCGATGTTGAGCGGAAGCCGACGCCCATTTCGGCGGCCACGATTTGGGCGAGGGTGGTTTTCCCCAACCCCGGCGGCCCATGCAGCAGAACGTGGTCGAGGGCATCGCCGCGCTGGCGTGCCGCTTCAATAAAGACGGCGAGATTGTCTTTCGCTTTCGCTTGGCCGGTAAAATCGGAAAGGCGTTTTGGCCGAAGGGCCGCATCCGGATCGTCAGGCTGTGCGGCGGGGGAGAGGATGCTTTGTGCGCTCATGCAGCCGCCAAGATTTTCAACGCCCACGGAATAAGGCGCTCAACGGTTTCGTCTGGCATTTCTTCAATGCTTGTCAGGGCCCGCCGCGCGGCGGCTTCGTCATAGCCCAAATTGATCAAGGCGAGCACAGCGTCGCCACGCGCGGATGGTGCGGCGGGGGCGGGCGCCGAGGGGGCAGCCTCAATTTGTGGGCCCGCTCCCTGGCCGGTCAGAACAGCGCCCAGTTTGCCTTTGAGCTCTGTCACGACACGAAGGGCCAATTTCGGGCCCACGCCTTGGGCGCGCGCGACGGCTGTCTTGTCCGCATAGGTCACTGCCTCCACCAAGGCACTCGGCGGCAAAACATGCAAAATGGCGAGCGCCGCTTTCGAGCCGACCCCTTGCACGCTTTGCAGCAGACGGAAGGCCCGTCGCTCCTGATCGCTTTGAAAAGCGATCAGCTTAATGAAGGTTTCCGCAACGAGCGTCTCGATGAAGAGTGAGACCTCCTGGTCCATGGCCAGCGAAGAGAGGAGCCGCGGCGTTGCCGCCACCTCGTACCCGACGCCGCCCACGTCGATCACCGCCGTGTCATCGCCCAGATGAATGACCTTGCCGCGCAGATGCCCAATCATGCCGTCATCCCCATGGGTGCGCGCCGATGGCTGGCGTGGCAAATCGCAACGGCAATGGCATCGGCTTCGTCATGCGCAACTTTCGGGGCGGTGGGGACGAGGCGCGCAATCATTGCGGCCACTTGGGTTTTATCCGCATGCCCCACACCAACGACCGCCTTTTTGACCACGTTAGCGGCATACTCTGCGACCGGGATGCCGGCGCGCGCCGGCGCAAGGAGGCACACGCCACGCGCCTGTCCGAGCTTTAGCGCCGAACGCGCATTCGTATTGACGAAAGTCTCTTCAATCGCCGCCTCATCGGGGGAGCGGGCCGCGACCACGTCTTCGAGGGCGGCGCTCAAGATAGCGAGGCGTTCGGCCAAGGATCCATCTGCGCTCGGCGCGATGCGGCCGCTCGCCAGATAGCGGAGGCGAGACCCGGCCGCCTCGATCACCGCCCAGCCGGTGAAACGCAGCCCAGGATCGATGCCGAGGATCGTGACAGAAGTGACCATAACGAGAACATGTCTACGCTGCGTCGGGCGAAACTGTACAGGCCTTAGCGGTTCGCGGCCACGCGGTGACGAAGGATCGTACGGGCCCGTTCGCTGTCGCGCGCGATCTGCTCTTTCAATTGGTCTATGCCGTCGAATTTGCGTTCTTCGCGTAGGAAAGCGATCAGCGCGACGTCGAGCTTTTGCCCATAAAGGTCGCCCTCGAAATCGAAAACGTGGACTTCGAGCATCTCGGTTTGCCCATCAACGGTGGGGCGGACACCGATATTTGCTACGCCGTGATGATTGCCGTCGGCGGTTGTCACCTCCACGGCATAGACGCCGAATTGCGGCCGCACATAGTCCCCGAGCGGAATATTCGCTGTGGGAAACTCAAGCTGGCGGGCGAGCTTGCGCCCTTCGATCACCTCACCCCGGATTGACCACGGCCGACCCAATAGGGTCGCTGCGGTCACCGGGTCACCGCCACGCAATGCGGCGCGTACGGATGACGAGGAGTACTTTTCTGTGCTCGGGCCAATCACAGGCGTGATCGCACGGGCGGTGATGCCGAGATCTTCCGCCAATTCTTTAAGGGAGTCGGCATTGCCCGCGCGACCCGCCCCAAATTGGAAGTCTTTGCCTGTGATAATGCCCGACACGCCGAGCCGTTGCCCAAGCGTTAGGCGCACAAATTCTTCCGGCGTCTGTTTATACAGTGCCTCGATAAAGGGAAGGGCAAAGACAATCTTGATGCCTAGGGCGCCCAGAAGGTCGGCTTTGGTTTCCTCATCAGTGAGCAAGAAAGGTGGGTCGTCCGGCCGAAACACTTGACGCGGATGCGGCACAAAGGTGATCGCCGCCGCTGTCTTGTCGCCGGCCAGCTCAACGGCTTCGCGGATTAGCGCTTGGTGGCCGATATGCACGCCATCCAGATTGCCGATGACGGCAACGGTGCCGCGATAGGGCTCTGCGATGTCGCAATCGAGCGGGGCGCGAATGAGTTCAGCTGCTGGCATGCTCACCACCTCAGCCGATCGAGCCCATATTGGGCGTGGACGTCATGGCGGGCCAACAGGGTGGCCAACTTATCGGCATCAAGCGCGCCGTCATCCCCACGACTGTCATCGCTGAAAATGCCATCAGCGACGAAAGCCACATCGATATTTTGATTGTTGGCACCGAGAATATCGGTGTGCAGGCCATCACCGATGGCCAAGATGCGCGCGTCCGCCGGCAAATCCATTTCGCGCAAAATCTGCCGCGAGAGATCATAGATCGGGTCATGCGGCTTGCCGCAAAGGATCACTTCGCCACCCAGCTCTTCATAGACATCCCCAATGGCGCCCGCGCAGTAAATCAGCTTGTCGCCGAACTTCACCACCTTGTCAGGGTTCGCGCAGATCATCGGCAGACCGCGATCCGCCGCGCCGGTGAGCATCTCGCGATAGTCATCGGGCGTGTCGACTTCATCGTTGATCGGCCCGGTGCAGAAGATGATCTCCGCGTCTTCCAGCGGCACGAAGGAGACCGGCAGGGCGGAGAACAACGTGTCGTCCTTATCGGGCCCGAGTCGATAAAAAGGCTTTTCGGCCATCGCGGCGACGGCGGCGCGGGTGGCATCGCCAGAGGTCACCACATGGTCGTAGGCCTCGCGCGGCAGGCCCAGCCGGTCGAGCTGTGCAGGAATAACAGAGGACAAACGCGGCGCGTTGGTCAGGATGATGACTGGGCCCCGCGTCTGGCGGAATTCGGTGAGCGCCTCGGCGACGCCATCGAACAGGGTCCGGCCGTTATGGATCACCCCCCACGCATCGCAGAGGAGGGCATCATAGCTCGATGCGATTTCGCGTAATCCATTCAGAGGGCGCAAGGCTGCCATACGCTTCCTAATGGTGCCATGTTGATATCGACCGACCGCGTCTGCAGCTCGGCCTTGAATGCTCTATTGTTTAGGTGGGTGCCGTGCTATTTTGCAATGCAACGTGAGCGGAAAAGGGGCAGCCGTGACCACGCCACTGACCGATAATCGAATTTCAGGGACGGGCTTGTCCCTTCGCGGCCCGGCGCCGCTGGTCTTGCCGGTGGGCATTTTGCTCGGCGCTGGCGGTGGCGCCTTTCTCGCCAAAGCCGTGATTGCCTTGGCCGGTGTGCAAATGCCGTTGGGCTGTGTCGGCGCGTTGGCGATTTTCTTGGCGGTGAGCTTCATTTTCGCCCTGGGGGTGTGGCCAAATGCCCAGCGCTCAATGGTTGTTTTAACCTCGGCGTTTTGGGGCGTCGGGCAAACCTTGCTTGTGGCGAGCATGGCGGGGGTCATCACCCTCTATCACTTTGCGCCAGACCATTTTTCACGTGTTGTGGCTCATATTGGGCCAGTTCTCAGCGAGTCAGCTGTTTCAAAGTGGTCTTTCGTTACTGAAGGGTTGTCGGGTTCATTACTATTTTTCGCCCCCTTTTACTTAATCTCGTTTGTGCTGTTTTTGGCGATCACCCCAATTTCATTAATGATCTTCCGTTATACGGTCCTGAAGAAATAACTTCAGACCGTGAGGACGTATGGCGTTGTGGGCGTTGTTGGGAGCCAGTGTTTCGGTTTTCCCGGTGACGGATGTGCGGGTTGGCGACGACCAATCGCGGACACGTGTCGAGATCGAATGTGCGCAGCCCTGTGATGTTGAGCCGCTCGATGACGGGTCTGTGTTGATTGTCGGGGCCACGGCAGAATTCTGGGTCGACACTTCAGCTCACAGCCAACGGGTCTTGAGTATCACGATGCGCACAACGCGTCGGGGCGCCGCGTTGACGTTGCAAACGGCAACGGATCCGCGGGCCATGTCGGTGAAACCCTGCCGCGAGCGCTCAATCTGCATTGATTTTGAGATGGCCGCATCGCCGCCCGCGCGCGGGATGACGCTTGCCGCGCTAAGCGCCGATATCGAGAAGCTTTCTGCCGAGATCGATGATCTGCGCGTGCGCCGTGGGGGCCTCTCCGCCGCCAGGACGGAATGCGAGACGCCGCCGTCGCTCATCGAAAAATGGGTGCCATCAATGCGTGATGAGGCGTGCGGTGAAACCGAGGCTGTCGACGACGCACGAGAAGAGACGGCGGTCGCAGCCAGTGCATTCAGTGGTCCGTGGAATGCGCCGTTCAAACGCAGCGCGTTGCGCTGATCCGCGGGACGGCTTAGCAAGCCGGGCATGACAGACGACATCTCCGCCCGCGCGCGTTCTTTCCAAGGCCTGATCCTCACCTTGCAAGACTATTGGTCGCAGCAGGGATGCGTGATCTTGCAGCCCTATGACCTCGAAATGGGCGCGGGGACGTTCCACCCGGCGACGACATTGCGCTCGCTCGGCCCAAAGCCCTGGCGCGCGGCCTATGTGCAGCCCTGCCGTCGGCCCGGCGATGGCCGCTATGGCGCGAACCCCAATCGCTTTCAGCACTACTATCAGTTCCAAGTTGTGCTGAAGCCCTCGCCCGATAACATTCAGGATCTTTATCTCGGCTCGCTCGACGCCATGGGGATTGATCGCCGCTATCACGATATTCGCTTCGTTGAAGACGATTGGGAAAGCCCGACGCTAGGTGCCTGGGGTCTTGGCTGGGAGGTCTGGTGTGATGGCATGGAAGTTACCCAGTTCACCTATTTCCAACAGGTGGGCGGCTTTGACTGCGCCCCCGTCACCGGTGAGCTGACCTATGGCCTCGAGCGGCTCGCCATGTATGTCCAAGGCGTCGATAACGGTTACGACATCGACTATAACGGCCATGGTGTGACGTATGGGGACGTTTTCCACCAGCAAGAGGTGGAGTTCTCTGGCTATAATTTCGAATTGGCGAACACGGATGTGTTGCTCGATCAATTCAAGGAAGCTGAGGCGGCCTGCCAAACCATCCTCGCGGCGGGTGAGGAGGCGGGGCGTAGCTTCGCGCTGCCTGCCTATGATCAGTGCATTAAGGCGAGCCATCTCTTCAACTTGCTCGATGCCCGCGGCGTGATCTCGGTCACTGAGCGCCAAGCCTATATCCTACGTGTGCGGAAGCTCGCCAAAATGTGCTGCGAGGCGTGGCTCGCCAGCCCGCAAGGCCGCACGGCGGGGGCCGGCAATGTTGGGCAGGCGGTGTAGTTGGCCAAGGGGGGCATCGTGACAAAGCTCGCGCCCATCCTGCGCTGGCTGCTGCGTTTCGGTGTTGTGACGCTTCTCGTCAGCCTGTTCTGGGTGCTGAGCCTCAGATTTGTCCTTCAACCCGATGCGACTTTGTTGATGGGCTTGCGCGCGCAATCGGGCGTCACCGTCACGCAATATTGGAGCCCGATTGAAGACATCTCTCCGCATTTGGTGCGCGCGGTGATCGCCGCTGAGGACACGAAATTCTGTACCCATCATGGTTTTGACGTCGAGCAAATCCGTGAAGCGATGGCGGAAGCCGAAGCGGGCGGACGGTTGCGCGGGGCATCGACCCTCTCACAGCAAACCGCAAAAAACGTCTTTCTTTGGAATGGTGGCGGCTTTTTCCGAAAAGGCATCGAGGCGTGGTTTACGCTGCTCATTGAGACGCTTTGGCCAAAGGAACGCATCCTCGAAATCTATCTGAATGTGGCGGAGTGGGGCGATGGCCATTTCGGGGCCGAAGCCGCGGCACGCCACTATTTTGGCAAATCTGCAGATCAACTCACTGCCCGCGAAGCGTCGCTGCTTGCTGCCGTTCTTCCCAATCCAAACAAGTGGCGTGTTGATCGCCCTGGGCCCTACGTGATGTCGCGCTCGCAAACCCTCCGCCGCCGGATGGCGCTTGTGCGAGAACAGGGGCTTGCCGCGTGTATCCTCACCTCGGATGACGCGAAATGATCAGAGATGCGATCGCTGCGGTAAAGGCCACCCCTTTGCGCGGTGGGTTGCGGTGGCTCTTTCTTCTCTGTGCTGTCTATCTGGCGCTACTCCTGTTGGGGATGGTCACCCATTACTCCCCCGTTCCCTTTTGGGATGGGTGGGGCGGTCGCTACAGCGTCTTACCGCAGCTGGAACGTAATGGGTGGAATGCGATCATTGCCCAGCATAATGAGCATCGCATCGTCATCTCTCGGCTGCTGTTTTTGATCGACCAGCAGGTCTTCGGCGATCGCGGCATCTTTTTGTATTTTCTCAATGCGGCCTTCGCGCTCTTCGGGGCAGCGCTTCTGGTCGTGTTTCTGCGCGATAGCCTCGGTGGCTTGCGCGGTTCTTATGCGATGTCGGGCGCGGTGCTGATCGTTGCGCTGGCGGTGAGTTGGACGCAGCGCGAAAACTTGGCCTGGGCGTTTCAAAGCCAATTCTTCTTGGCCCAGAGTTTGCCGCTCCTAGGTTTTTACGGCCTTCATCGGGCGAGCATGGGCCATCGGCGTTGGTTCTGGGCGGCGGCAGCGGCCGGTGTCGCCAGTGTGGGGACCATGGCTAACGGGCTGATCGCCTTGCCGCTCATGGCGGTGATTGCTGTTTTCCTCCGTCTGCGGTGGTGGCAAATCGCGGCGCTCGGCGTCCTCGCCGTGGTCACCAGCGTTCTCTATTTGCGCGGCTATCAGACGCCCGGCCACCATGGCTCTCCGCTTGAGAGCTGGCTCACCACGCCGCTGACCAATCTTCATTTTGTCGCGCGATATCTCGGTGCGCCGCTTCGTGCCGCCTTCGCGCCACCAAAGTGGATGTGCGATATCGCGGGCTTCATTGTGATGGCTGGCGCGCTTTATGCCTTTGTCACAGCACTGCGCAGCCGGAAAACACCGAGCACGGAATGGGCCCTCATCGGCTTCCTCGCTTTTATCGGGGCCACGGCGGCGATCACCGCGGGGGGCAGATCCAATTTCGGCGTCCACGTTGCGCTGGCCCAGCGATATGTCACACCCGCGCTGATGGCATGGATGGCGCTCGGGATCATCTTCGCGGCGCGCTATGCGGGTTGGGGGCGCAGCCATCTAAAGCTGGTTCACGGCCTCTTGATCGCGGTGCTGATCGTCTTTCTGCCTGTGCAGATCGGCGGCGTCGATTGGGGCGGGAAAGACCGGCGCAATGGCCGCCAGGCCGCGCTCGCGGTCGGGTTGGGGGTTTTTGATCCCGATCGCCTCGCCCCGCGCATGCCGCCAACGCCGGGACAGTTCAACGTCGCGCGACAAAATGTGATAAACGGCAACCATGTCTTTGGGTGGGCCCCGCTTAATACGCTCAGTGAACAGATGGGTCAGCAAACCAGTGTTCAGCTCGACGAGGGCGGGTGCACCGCGCGGATCGTCAGCACGGCGCCGGTCGTAGAAAACGAAACCTGGCGGGTAGTTTACGGGGCCGCATCCCTCGATGGCGATGGGCGCGGAGCGTCCTATCTTCGCCTCGTCGATGCCCAATCACGACTGGTCGGCGCGGTGGCGAATCGCGCGCGATGGCCGAACGGTGAGCCGGAAAAAAGCGAGCTGGCCTTTCTTGGCTACGTCCAGGCGGATGCGGAGATGCCCTTGCGCCTTGCGCCATTCGGGGATCAGGGCTGCGCACCGCTCATAGCGCAGAGCGAATAGTCCGCGCGCGCGAAGCCTATGCGTTGCCGCCTGCCATTTTTTCAATCGCCCCGAGGAGCTCGTCATCCTCAAACGGTTTGAACAACACATCCGAGGCGCCCAAAGAATCCGCGCGTGCCGTTACAGTTTCAAGGGTTCGTCGCGGCCCGCCGCCGGACATGATCGCAAAGGGAGTTTGCGCAGGGTGCGCCTCCAGCTCTTGGGCGAGCGTTAAGCCATCATCTTCGCCAAGCCAAACATCGATCAGCACACCATCAAACTCGGTGTTCTCAAGGGCGGCTCGCGCCTCAGTAAGATTGGCGGCGCGCGTGGTTTCATGTCCCGCATTTGACAGGACGAGCACGATCACTTCAGCGACAGCCATGTCGTCGTCGACGACGAGTATTCGCGCCATTAAGCCCTCCCTGAATAGGTATTCGAACGGGCGCGCCTTCGGTTCACCTTTGTCTTGTTCTGACGTCCCATCAGTCTTTCATATCGGCTTGGGATAACCAAACCCGAAATGTAGTGCCCACGCATTCTTCGCTTTCAGCAGAAACCATTCCGCCCCAGCCGGTGACCAGACCTTGAACTACGGCGAGACCGAGCCCGGTGCCCCGGCCTGCAGGTTTCGTGGTGAAGAACGGCTCAAAGACCCGTGCCAATGTGGCGGCATCCATGCCAAGGCCATCGTCGCGGACGCTGATGCACACAAATGGCGGCGCACCGCTCGGCCGCACGTCGAGCCTCCCCTCGGGCACCGCGCCCTCCGTCACGGAGACGCGGACAGCCCCCTGATAGTGCATGGCTTCGGCCGCATTGTTCAGAAGGTTCAGCATCACTTGTCGAAGCTCGCCGAGCACCGTTACGGCAATAACGGGTGCTGACGGTATATCCAGTGTATAGCTCAGCCCTTTTGGCGCCAGCTCGCTCGCCGATGCGATGGTTTCCGAAAGGGTACCGGAAATGTCGACACGTTCTAACCGGCCTTGATCTCGGCGCGACATTGACAGTGTGCGACGTAACAGGCGGCCTGCCGCCATGGCGCCTGTATTGATCTTCGCTGCGTAGTCTTCGCGCGATGGGTGGTCGGGATTGGCCGAGAGCATCTTCGCATAGGCGCCGACGGGATGAAGAATATTTGAAAGTTCATGCGCCAGCGTGCCCGCAAAATCGTTCAGAACGGCGATTTTTTGTTGTTCGTGTACAGCGTTGGCAAAATCCCGCTGTGCGTCTTGCAGCCGGATGCTGTCGGTTCGGTCGAGGGCTGCGGTCACGTAATTCACAAGGCGCCCCGTCCCGCTCTCGATGTGATTGCCAACGACCAGCCAATGCGTGCCGGAGAGGGGGCCTTGGTCGAGATGCGCCAACTCGCCATCGCGCAAATCATCGCCGCGCATCATGCGCTCAATCAAATTATCGCCAAGGGGTTTCAGGTGGGAGGCGAAAGCTTTCCGCATGCTATCAACACGCTCAGAATCGTCACCATCGAAGCCCAGACGCTGCGGAAGATATTTGTTCACGTACATAAGATCGCCGTTGCGATCATACAGGGCGATGCAAATCGGAAAGTCTTCGATGCCGCGGCGATATCGCTTGCCTTGTTCTGCGAGGCTTTGGTTGCTGTTGATCAGATCTGTGCGGTCGACGGTGACGAGGAGGACAGCGTCGTCCTCAAGCGTGCAGGCGGTACCCTCAAAGAATCGAATATCCTCATCGCTCCGGTACCATCGAACGATGCCTTTCCAAGGCACGTCGGGCTTATTGAGAAAGGCGGCCCACCCTTCAATGCGTTCTTTCTTCAGCTTGTCGGGTGCAACATCGCGCTCGAACCAGGGCCGATCCTCATCGGCGGCCAGTCCCGTGATCGATCGATAGGCCTCATTGGTGTCGGTAATTCGGCCTTGTCGATCCGTGATCGCATAGCCGATCCCGGCACGGTTCATGCCGCTAAGGATGCTGGCCGAGATATCGTCCTTCATGACCCTCTATTGATCACAATCGGCGTTGCCGGCTCAACTCCGCAAACACCTGCTCGAGGATCCCGCTCAGCCCGGTCAAATCATCGGCGGCCAAAAGCTCAAGCGCCGCGGCGACCTCGTTGAGCGGATCGTCAGCCAGCGCCTCCCACCCTGCATCGGTTAATGAGAAGGTGAGTGATCGGCCGTCATATTGCGAAGGGGTCACCTCGAGTAATTTGCGGTCGACAAGCACCTTCACGGTTCGTGACGTGGAGCCGCTGGTATTGCCGAGATAACGCGACAGCCCGACCACCGTCGCCGTGCGCCGGCCGGCACGCGCAAAATAGCGCAGCGCCGACCATTGCACGGGGTGCAAATCCTGGCGATCTCGCCGCTCTAGCAGCCGCCGCGCCACATGTTCCAG
Source organism: uncultured Caulobacterales bacterium (assembly GCA_964342585.1). Lineage (GTDB taxonomy): Bacteria > Pseudomonadota > Alphaproteobacteria > Caulobacterales > Parvularculaceae > Parvularcula. Next base: position 33,637 of record CAYFHK010000015.1, read on the forward strand.
CAACTGCGCTGTCCCTAGGGCCCGGCGGCTGGGCATGCGTGGAATTTGATCCATCGTCATGACCCCGCCCTCCTGTGGTAACCCTATCGCGCCTTGTTGCTACTGGCAAATAAGTTGATTGACACGAATTTCGAATAGTGTAGGTGTTCGCGTCTGAGTTCGGTCGTTGTCGGTCTCTCTCCCCCCTTCAAAACCGGCATGACCCAGGGCGCCGTCTTTGACGGCGCCCTTTTTCTTTTCGTTACGAAGCTGTTCCGCTGCCCCTTCCCATCCGAGCCGCTGACGATTAAGTACCGAACGAACGGTACAAAGGCATTTTTGGAGTCAGAGCAATGGCAGTTCGGGTTGGCCGCGAAGAGGCCGTCGCATCGATGAGCGAGATTTTTCGCCGCTATGGTTATGAGGGCGCGAGCCTAAAGCGCCTGTCCGATGCCAGCGGCCTGGGGCGTTCGAGCCTCTATCACCATTTTCCCAATGGCAAGGAGGACATGGCCGCTGCCGTCCGCGATTGGATCGTTGAGCAGGTGCGGGATGATGTCATCTCGGTCTTGAGGGGCGAAGGCGATCCTCAACAGCGGCTGAGCAAAGCTCTGCAAGCGCTCTCCACCTTCTATGCCGGCGGGCGAAAGGGCTGCCTCATCGAATTTTTCAGCATGGCCGGCGCGCAAGAGGCTGTGCCTGGACTCGCACAGTCCTTGGCGGAGCCGCTTATGGCGAGTTTTCAGAAGCTTGGCCGCGATGCGGGCTTCGCCACGCGCGAGGCGAAGCTGGCGGCGGAGCAGGCGCTTGTTGAGTTTCAAGGTGGACTCGTGGTGGCGCGAGCGGTGGGCACCCCGGAAGCCTTCACCCGCGCATTGAAGCGCATCGAAGCGCTTTTCCAGCCCGCCTAACTCAACCCCCTCACGGAGACGTGACCCGATCTCTCGCTCTCAACGAACAAAACCGCTTGCGAAACTGCCTCGAGGAGTTATGTACCGATTGTTCGGTACATTTTATTCGTCATATAAGGAGCCATTCCATGACCACACTGATCAAAACGCGTAGCCACGCCCGCCGCCAAACATCGAAACTCTTGGCAGGGATCGCCGCGATCACTTTCGGCCTTTCCGGCATGCTCTCGATCGACCCTGCGCTCGCTGAAGAGGTCGTTGCTGTCGCGCCGTCGGACATCGTCTCGCATCGGACGATCACCATCGCGGGGACGGAAGTGTTTTATCGCGAAGCCGGAAATCAGGCAAACCCCACCGTGCTGCTTTTGCACGGCTTCCCCACCTCATCCCAGATGTTCCGTCAGCTGATCCCCACGCTCGCGAAGGACTATTATGTGTTGGCGCCGGATTATCCCGGGTACGGCGCAAGCGAAATGCCCGCCCGGTCGGACTTCGACTACAGTTTCGCGAACTACGCCGACCTGATCGAGCAATTCATCGATGCGAAGGACGTTGGCCGGTTCTCTGTCTATTTGATGGATTACGGTGCGCCGGTTGGCTTCCGCGTGTTCGCCAAGGACCCTGAGCGCGTGTCGGCTTTTATCATTCAGAACGGAAACGCCTATGAGGAGGGCCTCAAAGAATTCTGGGATCCGATCAAAGCCTATTGGCAAAGCGGCAGCGAGGACGAGCGCAACGCACTTCGTGACTTTCTGACGCTGGAGGGAACGAAATGGCAGTACACCCATGGCCAGCCCAATCCTGAGTTAATCAGTCCAGATACATGGCACACAGACCAATACCTATTGGATCGCGAGGGAAATAAGGAAATCCAGCTGGATCTTTTCTACGATTACCGGACGAATGTCGTCGAATACCCAAAGTGGCAGGCGTTGTTCCGCGAGCATGATGTGCCGACGCTGATCGTTTGGGGGAAGAACGACCATATTTTCCCCGATAGCGGCGCCTACCCATATCAGGATGATTTAAGTGACGTTGAGTTTCACCTGCTCGATGGCGGCCACTTTGTGCTCGAAAGCCATGGGCGTTTCATCGCTCAAGAGATCCTAGACTTCCTCGATCGCGAAATTGAGCGATAATGCGAAACAAAGTTCACGGATAATCCCGCAAGAAGGGGAACTCCCTCTTCGTTAGAGCAGCGCAAATCTGTGATTGACGGAAATAAAAACCCCCGCCGATGAAAATGGGCGGGGGTTTTTATTTGAGGATGATAGGTGCGCCTGCGCCTACTCCGACATGTTGCGTTCGACGATTTCGACGTCGTGGCCCCAAAGCCGTTGCAGATGCGTCAACACAGCGCCTTTCGTGCCGGCGTCGAGTTTCCGGTCACCAAAGACTTGGTGTTGGATTGTCAGCTTCCGGTCGCCATCGAGGTCTGCGCCGATCACTTGCAAGTTTGGTTCGTGTAGACCCAAATCATACATGCTCGCGAGAGATTGGCGCACGCGCCGATACCCGCTTTCATCATGGATCGCGGAGACTTGGTAATACGGCTTCTTACCATCATCCCCAAGCGCGAAGAGGCGGAAGTCGCGCATCACTTTGGGGGAGAGATATTGCAGGATGAAGCTTTCATCGCGGAAGTTCGCCCACGCATCTTTGAGCGCGCCGCGCCAATCGCCCGTTCCTGCGAGGTCTGGAAACCACTCGCGGTCTTCTTCCTCTGGCGCTTCGACGATGCGTTTGATGTCTTGCATCATGGCAAA
>CAYFHK010000016.1:0-34629 GCA_964342585.1 uncultured Caulobacterales bacterium
TCGCCCCCGAGGAGCCCACCAGCGCACCCGTCACGATCAACGCCATGTTCTCGAGCGTGAAGCCGATTCCCGCTGCGGCCCAGCCTGAGTAGGAGTTCAGCATCGAGACGACGACCGGCATATCCGCCCCGCCAATGGGGATGATCAGCAAGAAGCCGAGCGCGAAGGCGATCAACGTCAGCAGGAGGAAGGTGCCGGCCGATTGCGCCCCGGTCGACAGCATGATGATCAGGATCAGCGAGAGGACGCCAAGGCCGATATTGATGGCGTGCCGCATCGGCAGCAGGATCGGCTTGCCCGACATCCGACCATCGAGCTTGGCAAAGGCGATCAATGAGCCCGAGAACGTCACGGCCCCGATGAAGACACCGATGGCCATCTCCACAATGGCGCGGGCTTCGATCGCACCGGGCTCCCCAATGCCATAGGCGCGTGGCGCCAGGAACGCCGACCAGGCAATCAAGACCGCCGCCAAGCCAACCAGCGCGTGGAAGAACGCTACGAGTTGGGGCATTGAGGTCATGGCAACGCGTTTGGCGATCAAGGCGCCAGGCACCGCGCCCGCGGCCACTGCGACCACCACCCAGAACCAGCCGCCAAGCCCCGCATTCTCTAAAAAGCGGGCGGAAAACAGCGTTGCCGCCACGGCGAGCGCCATGCCGATCATCCCGTTGCGATTGCCCTTCCGCGCGGTCTCAGGCGAGCTCAGCCCACGGAGCGCCAGGATGAACAGGATCGCCGCAACGATATAGATGACAGCGGTTAGATTGTTTCCCATCGGATTAGTTCCTCATTCCCTCGCCGGGTTTGCCAGATCAGTTTGCGGGCTGGGCGGCATCGCCCACCGCAATCCGTTCCAACGTGGCACGGAGTTTCTCGTTCAGCGGCTTGGGCCGCCGGGTTTCCTTATCGACATAGACATGGACGAAGTGCCCTTCCGCCGCCGCCATCTCGGCGTCATTGCGGAACAGGCCAACCTCATAACGGACTGACGATGTACCGAGCTTCGTCACGCGAATGCCGGCATGTACCGTGTCCGGATAGGCGATCTCACCAAAATAGCGGCAGCCGGTTTCCACCACGAGACCGATTTGGTCGCCGCCATAGATATCGAGCGCGCCCGCCTCGATCAGAAAGGCGTTCACCGCCGTATCGAACAGCGCATAGTGGACGACATTGTTCATATGGCCGTAGACGTCATTATCGTTCCACCGCGTGCTGAGTGTGCGGTAGGCGGGATAGGCATCGCGCGCGGAAGGTTCAGGGCGGCTCATCGGATCACCACGCCGCCTGATAGATGGAGAGCGCGTCGGCCTCGCTCACCTCGCGCGGATTGTTCACAAGAAGGCGCGTTTGCTTCATCGCGTCCGCCGCCATGCCCGGAAGATCGGCTTCGCCGATGCCCACTTGGCGGAGCTGGGTCTCGAGCCCCAGCTTTGAGGAAAGCTCGGCCAGCCGCTGAATAAAGAGCTGACAAGTCGCTTGGCTGCCGCCCTCATTGCCGAGGTCTGGGAACACATGAGGCGCAAGCGCCGCATACTGCTCATGGGCACCAGCTGTCGGATCACCGACATTGAATTTCAGCACATGCGGCAGGACGAGGGCATTCGACAGCCCATGCGGCACGTGGAATTTCCCGCCGATCGGATAGGCCAGCGCATGCACCGCCGCGACGGGCGAATTGGCAAAAGCCTGGCCCGCCAACATCGAGCCAAGCAGCATCGCGCCGCGGGCCTCGCGGTTTTTCCCGTCGAACACGGCGGTTTCGATGTTCGCGCCGAGGAGTTTCAGCGCCTCAACTGCAAGCGCGCGGGAGACCGGATTGTTGTTTGGGCTCTTGGACGCATACGCCTCAATCGCGTGCACCATCGCATCAACGCCGGTCGCCGCGGTGATGGCGGGCGGCAATCCCATGGTGAGGGCAGCGTCGAGCACGGCGATATCGGGCAAAATGATCGGCGAGGACACGCCCATCTTTTGATCACCGCCGAGGGAGATGATCGACACGGGCGTCACTTCAGACCCAGTGCCCGCGGTTGTCGGCACAAGGACCAATGGCAGGCGCGGCCCCTTGGCGTTGCCCACGCCCCAAGCCTCATCAAGATCCTCGCCTGAGCCCACCAGCAGCGCGACAAGCTTCGCCACGTCGAGCGAAGAGCCGCCGCCCAAAGCGCAAACGCCGGTCACGCCTTCGGACGCCGCAAGCTCCACGGCCTTCTCAAGCGTCGTGCGCGAGGGGTCGGCTTCGATTTCATCGAACATGACAACCATGGCGCCCGCTTTTTCGAGCGAGGCCACCGCCGGGTCCGGCAGCCCGAGCTTGCGCAAGCCAGGGTCGGTCACAAAGAGCACACGCTCGCCCAACAAGCCGCCCGCCACTTCGCCCAAACGGGCGGCGGCACCGTCTTCAAATACGACCTTAGGAGTCGTCGAAAACGTGAACGGCGTCAGCAAGTTAGCGCTCCTTTTTCTTGTACATTGCGAGCATTCGCTGGGTGACCAGGAAGCCGCCGAAAATGTTCACACTGGCAAGCGCCACGGCGATCACACCGAGGAAGCGCGAGAGCCCACCCGTGGGGCTGGCCGCGATATCTGCGCCCACTGCGATGAGCGCGCCGACGATCACAACGGAGGAAATGGCGTTAGTCACGGACATCAGCGGCGTGTGCAGCGCTGGGGTCACCGACCACACAACGTAATAGCCCACGAAGACCGCGAGGGCGAAAATCGCGCCGAGATAGACCCAGTCCGCGACACCTGCGCCCTCAGCCAAACTGACCAGCGGGTCGATCAGCGAAGTGACATCCTTGCTCGCCGCTTCGGCATTGGCGGCGGCGTCATTAAGCCGCTCGGCGGCCTCGCGCAGCTCTTCAGCGGCGACTTCCGCCTGCTCCGCGGCGCGTTCTGATTGATGGGCTTCTTCTTGGACGGCCATTTTCACGCCTCCCCTTCGTCGATGATTTCAACCTCTTCGGGCTCATTCGCGGCCGGGGCGGGCGCTTGGCCGCCGAAGCGCTCGTGGACCACCTGCCCGTCACGGGTCAACGCCACGCCTTTGACGATCTCGTCATCCCAATCGACGGCGACGGCCTTGGCCTCTTTGTCGGTGATCAGGGTGACGAAGTTGAACAGGTTCCGGGCGTAAAGATTGCTGGCTTCGCCCGCGAGCCCGTCCAGAATGTTCTTCGGCGCCATGACGCTGGCACTGCCCACCGTCGTGGTTTGGCCCGGCGTCGCGCCCTCAACATTGCCGCCGCGCGGGGCGGCGAGGTCGACGATCACGGCGCCAGGCTTCATGGATTTGACCATGGCTTCGGTAAGAAGTTTCGGTGCGGGGCGCCCTGGGATCAGCGCGGTGGTGATCACAATGTCCATCTTCTTGAGATGCTCGGCCACCAGCTCTTGCTGCATCCGCTGTTGCTCAGGCGTCAGCTCTTTGGCGTAGCCGCCGGTGCCCTCGCCCTCTTCCATGGCCTCTTTCACAAAAACGAAGGTCCCGCCGAGGGACTCAACTTGCTCTTTCGCTGCGGCGCGCACATCCGTGGCCGAGACCACGGCGCCCAGGCGCTTGGCGGTAGCAATGGCTTGTAGACCCGCAACGCCAGCGCCCATGACGAACAGCTTCGCCGGCGGCACAGTGCCCGCCGCGGTCATCATCATCGGAAAAGCCCGGCCATAGGCCGATGCCGCGTCGATGACGGCTTTATAGCCAGCAAGGTTCGCCTGGCTCGACAACACATCCATGGACTGAGCGCGGGTGATGCGCGGCAGCAGCTCCATTGAGAAAGCATCGATGCCCGCATCGGCGAAGTCCTTGAGCGCGTCTTCATTGTCGTAAGGGTTCAGCATGCCGATGAGCTTGGCGCCCTTGGCGAGCTTACCCAGCGTCGCTTTTTCGGGCGCATCGACGCAGAGGACGACGTCGGCGCCGCTGACGACCTGATCGAGGCCAGCTGTCTCGGCTCCGGCGCTCTGATACGCTTCATCGGTAAACCCGGCAGCACTGCCTGCGCCGGACTGGACGGCGACGCTGGCCCCAAGTCCGATAAGCTTCTTCACCGACTCGGGCGAAGCCGCAGCTCGCTGGTCGTTCGCGGCGGAAAGAACGGCGATCTTCATGACGCCCCCTTGAGGTTTATACGTTGTGATGGGCGCAAGGCCGGCTGGCCCGCGCAGTCGGGATATCGTCGGGCCGAGCCCTTACGCCCCGGTGGGGCGCGCCCGCAAGCAGCAGCCTCACCTAAGGCACTGCCGCGCCGCAATTTAGTGAACGAAGAATGTCTTCGCGAAACCCAAAAGACCTAGCCAGGTGAAGAACGACAGGATGAAGGCCAGGACCAGATTCACATCCATTAGCCACAGCGCCACCAACATCACCGCGGCGCCGCCGACAGGGAGGCCGATGCCAAAGGTGACATCCATCATCGTCTGATAGGTGCTGCGGTGTTCCTCCACAGTCTCGGGGGGGAAATGGTCGCCTTGCCCATTTTGTGTTGCGGACATGGAATTGCCTCTTCTCACTCAGTCGCCCTCTCATAATGAGGTTGGCGCGGAGTGCAAGGGATTGCGCGCGGTCGCTAGGAGACTTGGCCGTGTCGCGCCCCCAAAACCCGTTTCACCGGATATTTACATGGGTGCCGCTAAAACCCCTCCATTGCCGCGCGGCGCATCCTCCCGCGCATGCGTGAAGTTGTGTGAAGGGGCCCAAGGCGCGGAGCTTATGGCAAAAACTGTCCTCATCGTTGACGATGATCCTGTCCAACGCCGCCTAATGACATCGGTGTGTGAGCGCGCAGGCTATTACACCCGCCAATGCGAGACGGGCGATGCCGCCATCGAGATGTTGCGCGGCCCAGAGGGCAAAGGCATCGCCGTGATGCTGCTCGACCTGACCATGCCTGGCATGTCGGGGATTGAGACCCTCGAAACCCTGCGCAAATTCGAAGAAGACCTGCCCGTCATCGTGTTGACGGCCCAGGGCGGCGTTGAAACCGTCGTCCGCGCGATGCAGGCCGGCGCGAGCGATTTCTTTGTGAAGCCTGCCAGCCCAGAGCGCGTGGTCGTCTCCATCAACAATGCGCTGAACGTCAAAACCCTGCGCGGCGAGGTCGATCGTCTCAAGCGCAAGACCGAAGGTGCCATGGCGTTCACCGATGTGATCGGCGACTCAAAAGCGCTGCAATCTTGCATCCGCATGGGTGAGCGCGCCGCCGCCTCGAATATCCCCATCCTGATCACCGGCGAAAGCGGCGTGGGCAAGGAAATGATCGCCCGGGCGATCCAAGGCTCCTCCGACCGTGCGGGCCAATCCTTCGTCACGGTTAATTGTGGCGCCCTGCCCGACAATCTCGTGGAGTCGATCCTCTTCGGTCACGAGAAAGGCGCCTTCACCGGTGCGGTAGGCAAACATGCCGGCAAGTTCCAAGAGGCCGACGGCGGCACCATCTTCCTCGACGAGGTCGGTGAGCTGCCGCTCGACGCGCAGGTGAAGCTCCTCCGTGTGCTGCAAGAAGGCGAAGTCGATCCCGTTGGGGCAAAAAAGCCAGTGAAAGTGGATGTACGGATTATTTCCGCCACGAACCGCAATCTCGAAGAAGAGGTGGCGCGGGGCACGTTCCGCGAAGACCTCTTCTACCGCCTCAACGTCTTCCCCATCGAGGTGCCCCCGCTACGTCAGCGTCCAGAAGACATCCCCGCGCTGATCCACCATTTCATCGCGAAATATAACGCCGAAGAGAGCCGTGACGTGCAAGGCGTCCGGCATGAAGTGATGGATGTGCTTGTGGCGCAAGAGTGGCCAGGCAATGTCCGTCAGCTCGAGAACACGATTTTCCGTGCTGTGGTCCTTTGCGAAGGCGCATGGTTGTGTGCGGATGATTTCCCCTTCCTCTCCCACGCCTTTGAAAGTGCGGGCGTGACGGCGGGCCCGCCGCGTTTTACGGAAACAGAAGAAGACGCCGCGACCTACGCGGCGGCAACCGGCAATCATGAGCCGCATGAGGAGGACGAACGCGTTTCCCTCCTCGACCGAGACGGCCATTTGCGCAGCCTGTACGATATCGAACGCGACCTGATCGCCATGGCCATCGACAAATATAATGGTCAGATGTCGGAAGTGGCCCGCCGCCTCGGCATTGGCCGCTCAACGCTCTATCGCAAGGTGCAAGAGCAAGGCCTTGAGGTGAAGCGCGCGGGCTGACCCCTCGCCACCGCTCCAGAAAAATTGAAGGGTGCTGCGCGGAATGCGCACGCCCTTGTGATCGGGCTAGCTCCTATCGCGCATGGTTCCAGGAACGATCGCCCCCACATGGGGTTGAGAGTGGGAATTGATAACGATTGGAGCACCCCATGGCACGATTTGACGGCAAACGTATTTTGATCACCGGCGGCACCAGCGGTATTGGCCTGGCCACCGCCAAACAGATTGTCGCCGAAGGCGGCGAAGTCGCCGTGACCGGCCACAGCCAAAACCACCTCGACGAAGCCGGGCGCACCCTGCCCTCAGGCTCGCTCGTCCTTCGCAACGATGCGAGCGACCCGGCCGCGGCACAAGAGCTGGCCGACAAGGTGAAAGACCAAATGGGCGCCGTCGACGGCATCTTCTTCAATGCCGGCTACGGAAAATTCCGCCCGACTGAAAAGAACGACGTCGAGTTTTTCGACAACATGATGAACACGAATGTCCGTGGACCGATCTTGCAGATGGCGCTTTTGAAAGAGGCCATCAATGACAACGGCTCGGTCGTGCTGACGGCATCTGTCGCGCCTTACCTCGGGCAAGCGGCCGGCGCGGTTTACGCAGCGACAAAGGCATCGCTGACCGCAATCGCCAAATCCTTCGCCGCGGATCTCGCCGAGCGCGGCATTCGCGTGAACTCGGTGGCACCCGGCCCAATCGACACAAACTTTCTAACCAATGCGGATATGCCGAAAGAGCAAGAAGAGCAGTTCATCGAGCAGATCAAAGCCCAAGTCCCGCTCAGCCGCTTTGGCACGTCCGAAGAGGTGGCCGAGGTCATCTGCTTCTTGCTGTCCGATCAGTCATCCTATGTGACGTCTTCGGAGTATATGGTCGACGGCGGCATCAGCCGCCGCTAACCCTCACGCGGCGAAGCGATCGGCCGAAAACTCATCGGCCCGCTTCTCTGCCTAAATAACTAAAAGCGCGGGGGTCTGATGCCCCGCGCCCAAGAAGCCTTCCTCGGTTGATGCCGAACGATCAGTCGCCGAGAGTGGCTTTCAGCATCCAGATGGTTTTCTCGTGTGCTGCGATCAGCGGGGTAAGAAGGTCCTCCGTGCCCGTATCACCCTCTTCTGAGGCGATATCGAGCGCGGCTTCGGCCCCTGAAACCCATTTCTCATGACCATCGATCAGATTGGCCAACATGGTTTCGGCACACGGCACACCATTGTCGCCTTCATCGATATCGGAAAGCTGGGCTAGCGCTTGGCTGCTGCCCGGCGCCCATTCGCCCAAAGCCCGAATGCGCTCGGCGATCTCGTCGAGGCTCTGCCACATGGCGGTGTACTGCTCCATAAACATGGCGTGCAGCGAGGCAAAGTTTGGGCCCGTCACATTCCAGTGATAAGCGTGGGTTTTCACATAAAGCGAATAGGTATTGCCGAGGACTTTTTTCAGCGCATCAGCAACGGCGGTTCGGTCAGCCATCACACCCTCCTTTGAGTGGTTGCCCTTAAGATAGGGATTGTCACGACCCTTACGAAATCGATCCTACCGATAGAGGATATCGGACCGGCCGCGCCACTGTTTATGGCAGGTGCAGCTGCTCAGCTCAGCTTTGCCACAAACGCCGCGAGCCGGCTCACCGCATCGTCGAGTTCGGCTTGGCTGGTCGCGTAGGAAATCCGAAAATGCGGCCCAAGGCCAAAGGCCGTGCCAGGCACCACCGCAACCGCCTGATCTTCGAGCAGCGCCTCCGCGAAATCGAGATCGGACTTCAGCTTCTTGCCATTGTATTTCCGGCCCATGAGGTCCGCACAGCTGGGGTAGACGTAGAACGCCCCTTCCGGCGTCAGGCAGGAGATGCCGGCGATATTGTTCAGCCCGGCCACGAGCTTATCGCGCCGTGAACGGAACGCCTCATTGCGCGGCTTCAGAAAATCATGCGGACCATTGAGCGCAGCCACCGCCGCCCATTGCGAAATGCTGGAGGGGTTGGTCGTGGTCTGTCCGAGAAGCTTTGTGATTTCTTTCATCAACGCGGCGGGCCCCGCACCAAAGCCGAGCCGCCACCCGGTCATCGCATAAGCTTTTGAGACACCATTCACGATCAGTGTGCGGTCTTTCAGGTCGGGCGCAATCTGCGGCAGCGTGAAGAATTCGGCATCGAACAGCACATGCTCATAGAGATCATCCGTCATCAGCCAAACATGCGGGTGCGAGCGCAGCACGTCGGCGATCGCCTCGAGATCCTTGCGGGTATAAACCGCGCCGGTGGGGTTCGAGGGTGAATTGAGGATCAACCAGCGCGTCTTTTTCGTGATCGCCTTTTTCAGCGTCTCAGGGTCGAGGATGAAGCCTTGCTCAGCTGGCGCGGGCACGATCTTCGGCTCTGCGCCGGTCATCCGCACAAGATCAGGATAGGACACCCAATAGGGCGCGGGCACGATCACCTCGTCGCCAGGGTTCAAGGTCGCCATTAGCGCGGCATAGATCAGGTATTTCCCGCCACTCGTGGCGACGCATTCCTCCGGCGTGAAGGTGAGGCCGTTATCACGCTCAAACTTCGCCATGATGGCGCGTTTCAGCGCCGGCAGCCCGTCGACAGCGGTGTAATTCGTCTCGCCGCGGTCGATCGCATCCCGCGCTGCGAGCTTGATGTGATCGGGGGTGTCGAAATCGGGCTCCCCCACCGACAGGGCGATCACGTCGCGGCCTTCAGCCCGCAGCTCTCGCGCCTTTTGCGTGATTGCCACCGTGGGCGATGGGGCAACACGCCGAAGCATATCGGAAACAATGAGTTCGGCCATTTCAACCATCTCCTACACCCGCGCAAACCGTGCATGACTTGCCGGAACGGCGTTTTTTGTTAGCTCCCTATTCGAGAGAACCGGCGACGCGAGGGCTTACGGCGCTCTACGGTCAGGTCAAGCGCGACCACCGGGTAGCCGACACGTCCGGATCAGTTGAGATTGAGGGGAAGTATGGAATTCGATTGGAAGACGATCATGGACACAGCAACAAGCGAAGCGAAACGCGGCTTTGATTGGATGATGACGAGCGGCGCCGACTGGACCATCTGGGTGGTGGTCGCCCTCGGGCTGTTCCTAGGCTTACGCTTCTTACGGGCTCTCATCGCGGGCACGTTCAAATCTTCGAAGGCCAGCTCCACCTCGATCCGTAATATTATCGGCAATCTCGTCGGCGCGACCTCGAGCCTGTTTCTCATCATCTTCTCATTCTCGGTGACCGCCCCGTTCTTAATCGAGCTATCCGACAAATATGCGGCGATGCTGGCGGGCGCGATGACGGTTGCGACGATCCTGCAAATCGCGTTTTTCGCGCGCGTGGTCGTGCGCGCGTTTATGGATGGTGTTGTCGCAAAGACGGCCGAGGATTCCGCCACTTTCAATTCCGCGCGAAACCTGATCGCGATTTTCGTTAACTTCGCGATCTTTGCCATCGCCGGCGTGATGATCATCGACAATCTGGGCGGTGACGTCACCGGCCTGATCGCCGGCCTCGGCGTTGGCGGTATCGCGATCGGTCTTGCCGCGCAAAATATCTTCAAAGACCTCTTCGCGAGCCTTTCGATCATTCTCGACAAGCCCTTCGTGAACGGCGATTTCGTGATCTTTGATGGCGGTACAGGGACGATTGAGAAAATCGGCTTGAAGACGACCCGCATCCGCGCCCTGTCCGGCGAACAGCTCGTCATCGGCAATGACCAGCTTTTGTCGAAGGAAATCCACAACTATAAACGCATGGCGGAGCGTCGGATCGTCTTTAAGCTCGGCGTTGAATACAGCACGCCGCGCGAGGTGCTTGAGCAAATCCCCGGCCGGATCAAATCCATCGTGGAATCACGGGAGATGTGCCGGTTCGACCGCTCCCACATGTCCGGCTATGGCGATTTCGCGATTATGTTTGAGACGGTCTATTACGTGCTGGCGCCCGACTACGCTATTTTTATGGACGAGCAGCAGGCGATCTATCTCGATATCCACAAAGCGTTTGAAGAACTCGGCGCCGTGTTTGCGTTCCCGACACAGACGATCCACGTACAGGGTATTGGCGGCGCTAACCCCGACGCCAGCTGATCAGGCCGGGATCTCGGGCGTTCGGTCCATCGCAGCGAGGGCAGCGTGAATGTCGCTGACAACGACGGAGCCCTCGCCCACCGCGTTTGCCACGCGTTTGATGGACCCCGTACGGACATCGCCCACGGCGTAGACCCGCGGCCAACTCGTCTCAAACCGGGTCGGCATCCGGTCGAGCGTCCACCCCGCGCGGATCAGCTCTAGGTTTTCGAGGTCGCTGCCGGCTTTCAAAAACCCCTTCCCATCGCAGGAAATGGTAGACGGCAACCAATCCGTGAAGGGCGCAGCACCAACGAACAAAAAGAGGTAACTGGTATCGCAGGTCTCTTTCTCGCCGCTATTGCCAACCCGCCAAGTGACTTTTTGCAGACGATCATCCTCAGGTTCAGCCCCGTTGACGCCGTGAAGCGCATCGATTTCCGTCTCTGGGTGCAAGACGATGTTTGGGGCTTCCTCGAGCCGCCGCACGAGATATTCAGACATCGTCTCCCGGATGTCGGGTCGGCGATAAACAACGTGTACGGTCTTTGCGAAGCGCGAAAGGAACACCGCGCCTTGCCCGGCTGAGTTCCCGGCACCGACAATCGCCACCTCTTGGCCTTGGCAGAACTGTGCCTCCATTGGCGTGGCCCCGTAATAGATGCCGCGCCCCTCGAACCGCTCGAGATTTTCAATCGGCAGGCGCCGATACTGCGCCCCCATGGCCAGCACCACGGCACAAGCGCGCAAGTGCCGCCCATCTTGCAGGCCGATGCAATAGCCTTCCTCATCCTTTTCAAGCGAGATCGCCTTTGCGGGCGCGGCCAGTCGGGCGCCAAATTTCTGCGCTTGGATGACCGCACGCTCAGCGAGCTCTCGGCCCGAGACGCCCATGGGAAAGCCCAAATAGTTTTCGATCTTTGAGGAGGTGCCCGCCTGCCCGCCCGGCCCATCGGTATCGAGCAACAGTACAGTGAGCCCTTCGGAGGCGCCGTATACCGCCGCTGCCAATCCAGCGGGCCCGCAGCCCACCACGATAAGATCCGCTGTCGTATCATCGGGCAACAGATCAAGCCCCAGCGCGCGCGCCAGATCCTCAACGCTCGGTCGCCGCAGCACATTTTGGCTGCCAATGGCGACCGCCGGCCAATCATCTGCCGTGACGCCTCTCGACGCCATCAACCGCACCGCAATCGGATCCTCCGAATCGCGCATCCAAAGATGCGGCACCCCGTGCTTCGCGAGAAGATCGGCCAAAGCCAGCGCTTCGCGATTATGCGCCGCGCCGAACACAACCACGGCTGCATTGTCAGAGCTGCGGCCAAATTCTCGGCGTGCCATCAACACACGGAGGAAGATATCGGAGAAGTAGGAGTTCTCGCGCATCAAGACCTGGAACCGGTCAAAGGGGATGTGCAGCACCTCCCCCGCCTCGCCCATCACGGTGCGCGCAAAACTGCCCTGTCCCGTGAGCACCGAAATGTCGCCCGCGAACTGGCCCCGCTCCATGAAGCCAACACGATACGGCCCATCCGCCCGCTCCACAAAAATATCCGTATGCCCAGACAATGTGATTAAGCAATCCGCCCGCTGATCGCCATCTTCGACGAGCACGTCCCCAACGGGATGCAACCGCACCTCGCCATAGGCTTTCAAGGTTTCGAGGTCATCGTCTGAAAAGGTATGGTTCAAATCGGTGCGCGGCGGTGTCATCAGCTTCCCTTTGTCGGCACGGCAGTAATGATATAGCCACAGGATCTCACAAACGCACATGCCCTCTGCATCGACGGCCCTACCCATTCGTCAAACCGGTCGATCGGCGAGAGAAGGTTTTATCGTCGTTCGCCATCACGATGCAGAGAGAAACAGTTTCGAGGCGCCGGGCCGTGATAAGCCCCAACAGTATTCTCGTCTTGCGGCCCATGATTTTCACGTGGGCCAAGATCTACTTTGCGGAAAATAGAGGCCCGAGATCGGACACAAGGGGAAGTCGTTTTGAAAAGCGAAATCGCATTCGTTCGGTTGCCCCAGATCGCGCGGGCCGAAATCGCAGAGCACATGTCCGATCCGCGCATAGCGGCGCACATGCCGCTGCTGACAGCTGGCTGGGACGAAGAGATGGCAGCGAAGTTCGTCGCCATGAAAGAAGCCTGCTGGGCGCGGGACGGGCTGGGGCACTGGGCGTTTCTGGCGAATGGCCGCTATGTCGGCTGGGGAGGTTTTCAGAAAGAAGGAGACGAGTGGGATTTCGGACTGGTGCTGCGGCCGGGGTCTTTTGGGCTCGGGAGGCGGATTTCAAAGAAAGCCATCGACTTTGCCAATGCGGACGCGCGCATACCTTTCGTGACGTTTCTTCTGGCACCCTCTCGAAAGAATCTTCGAGCGCTCGAAAAACTCGGTGCCCGGCCGGTCGGCGAAGTCGAGTACGAAGGGGCCAAGTTCCTTAAGTTCAGGGTCGAGACTGAGAACCGTGACTTGAGCAAGTCAGAGCAACGCGCTCACCCGGGCTCTTGATCAATCAAAACCGCCCGCGCCTGCTCCCGCATCATTGCGTCATCGGCCAGCATCGCCGAAACACCCGAAGCTTGCCGATGAAACCAATATGGAGCTGCCCGTGCCTCTCGCCCGAACTGCCGCCCTCGCATCCTCACTCGCCCTCACCCTGAGCCTCGCCCATGGCCAATCGGCGCCCCCCGCCGAGGTGATGGATCTCTACGAGATCGCTGAGGCACCATCGGCAGACCGGATCTATGCCGATATCGAGACCCTCGTCGGCTTTGGCACGCGACACACCTTGTCTGAGACCGAAAGCGATACCCGCGGCATTGGCGCGGCGCGCCGCTGGATCCGCGATGAGTTCGAGCGCATCTCGGCTGATTGCGGGGACTGCCTCGAAGTCATGATGATCAGCGACACCATCGAAGGGGAGCGGCGCATCCCCGATCCGGTGGACGTCGTCTCGGTCGTCGCGATCCAACGCGGCAAGCTCGACCCGAACCGCATGGTGGCCATGTCCGGCGATATCGATAGCCGCGTGAGCGATGTGATGAACGCCACCGCCGAAAGTCCGGGCGCGAATGATAACGCCTCCGGCGTTGCGGGCGTGTTCGAGGCCGCGCGTATCCTGACCAAATATGAATTCGATGGCTCCATCGTTTACATGGCGCTCTCGGGCGAGGAACAGGGCCTTTTTGGAGGGGAGATCGTGGCGGCCCACGCGCTGGAGAACGGCTGGGACCTCAAAGCCGTCCTCAACAATGACATGATCTCGAACATCGAAGGCATCGACGGGGTGATCGACAACACCACCGTGCGCGTCTTCTCAGAAGGCACCCGCGCCACCGAGACCGAAGAAGAAGCGCGCTTGCGCCGCTTCACCGGCGGCGAGGTCGACAGCCCCTCGCGCAATCTCGCCCGCTATATCGATCGCATGGCGGATCAATATCTCACCAATCTGGATGCCGAGATGGTCTATCGCCTCGACCGCTATCGCCGTGGCGGCCACCACCGGCCCTTCAACGAAGTCGGCATCCCCGGCGTGCGCATCATGGAAACCCATGAGCACTATGACCGTCAGCATCAGGATTTACGCGTGGAGGATGGCCGCGAATATGGCGACACAATCGACGGCGTCGATCCTGATTACGCGGCGAAGCTCACCGCCCTCAACGCCGTCACCATGGCAGGGATCGCGGGCGCGCCGCCCTTCCCGGCCAATGTCGAGGCGTCAGGCGCGGTCGAGCCCTCCGCGAAACTCACCTGGGAACATGGCGGCGACCGCCGTGCTGGGCGCAATCGCGCGGGCTATCGCATCTATTGGCGGAAGACCACGGCCCCGCAATGGACCCATTCCCGCTTTGTCGGCGAGGTGACGGAATATGAGTTCACGAACCTCGTCATCGACAATTACTTCTTCGGCGTCTCAGCCGTCGCCAAAGACGGCAGCGAAACGCCGGTGGTCTTCCCGGGTCCCGCAGGACGGTTTTGATTGTGGCTAAGTCTAATCACAGTGTGTCAGGTGGAGCCTTGTTCGGTCAACTTAGTTCGCTTCGACGAGTTGATCGATTAACTCTTCACACGTCATACTTAACGACAGTTGAAGCGGCTGATCGAAGACGTTCTCGACCCCGTCACGACTCGCTTCGATCAACCGGCCAGCTGAAACGATACCGATAGTGTCATCGGTCATCCGCACGATCGGCCCTGGCCCTGTCGGTAGCTGCGCAACAGGCTTCACTGTCCACACGCCCTCTGGCGTTCGATGAGCGAAGGATACTGACCCAACAGAGATATTTGAAACAGACACAAATGGCGGCCCGATACCGTGGATAGCCAGCGCCCCTCCCTCAACTCGGAAAACAGCCTCCGTAAAAAACGGACCGAGAATTTGCTTTTCTCCGTCAGACGAAACAAAGACCAGGGAGTCGGCCAATTCGCCTTCGTTGGATATTTGCAGATATCCATCCGACATCTCCACCCTCTGGTTTTTATCCCGTTCATCTACTACCTCAATGACACTGTTTGGCGCATAGTCGCTGAACAGGTTTACGCACTTTCCGTCCTCGTCATACCGATCATCCTGAAACCCAAGCAGCGACCTCGGATCTGCACCCAATCGTGTGATCCACGGATAGCCAGAAGGTGTTGGCGTGGGGTTATTCGCAAGAAGCGCGTCTCGCGTCAGTTCTGCAAACGCTCGCAGTTCCCACATCCAGTGATCGCGAGCGACAGCATCTATGGCCGCAACAGCGTCGCGCGCCTCGAATTCTCCCAAAGCCGCCGTGGCGAAAAAGACTTCCCGCCAATCATTTGACCTCAGCATCGGCACGATGGCGCTGATCGCTTCGCGATAGCCAATTCGACGTAGCGTATCGAGAACTTCAACGCGTTCCATTGCATTGCGTGAGTTGAGAAAAGCCAGGACCACATCTCCGGCTTGGCGCGCATTTGTACCCATGCCTCCCACTTTCGAGAGACAGAATAAAAACTCAGGGCTGCCTAATGATGACCAAGGATCATCGCTGGGAATGCATTGCTTCGCAGCCCATTCGCTAATACTTGGATCGCCAATCGCGACGAGGGTCATGCGCGCCTGATCACGAACAGCTGGTGAGCGATCATTCACGAGGCGTCTAAAATCCGGCGCAAAATCGTGCGCATACCCCTCCATCGCGGCAATTGCGCGAAGGGCGGCAATGCGCCTTGGCACCCGCTCCCGTCGGTCACGTGCGATGTCGATCAGGAGCGGCGCCGCGGCATCCACTGTGGGCGAGCCGAGCAGCCAAATGGCGGCTTCAGCGTCATTCCGCCATTCAGGTTCTACGGTCTCCTCGCTTTCCAATGCAGGAAGAAGCCTTAGAACCAATGCTGGATCGTTCTCTACGATCAGGTCAGCGACTGTTTCGGGGCGCACACCTGCCGACCCGCCCACGAAAAAGCGATCGATGACTTCCGCCGGCGGTAACAATTCGATCAGTTTACGTATCAGGTTTGCGTTATTTTGGACCGCCACGGCCTTTTCCAAGGCAGGAATATCCGATGTCGTCCAATCTTCGCGTTGCGACAAAACAGCATCTGCAAATTCATGGGATTGCGTATCGGGGCCGTCGAACAAGCGGAGCAAAGCGGTACTCGTCGCCTCGCCAAACTTGGCTTCCAGCAACGCGAACATCGGCACTTTTGGCGGGCAGTAGCCGTCGCTGCAAAAGGTTGCCTCTAACTCGACAAAGCACTGTTGCAGGGTGTCGCAACTTTCGATGATTTCTTCCGATTTTTGCGCCGCGGTCTTCGCAGCCATGGCCTTCGGACAGGCCAGCGCGAAGAAGGCAACTGCGATGAGTAAATATGCCCGCATAGCCTTATTCCATCCTATTCCGGTCACGGAAGGTCACGATCTGCAGCTTATCCTCGGCCACGTGATCGGCAATCGTGCGGTCGAGATCTGCCCCGCCAAAGCGGAACCACTCATTGTCGCGCAAAGCGGCACTCGCGGCAGTCGCGGCGCTGCCCATCACCAGCGAATAGGCGAGGAAGATGAAGAGTAGCCCGCCGATCGACGAAAGGATCAGCGCCTCACGATCGATGCCCTCGCCGTCGACAAAGGTCGTCGCCGTGAGGACAGCCGCCAAAATCCCGATGCAGATGAAAATCCCGCCCACGCGATAGAGCGTGGCATTGCGGTTCACCTGATACATCTTATTCCGCACGAGCCGTTCGCAAAGGAACAAGCGCATGGCGAGCCAGTGATACGCCACCGTCCACACCCCGGCCTCGTGGCGCAGCTCTTTGGCTTGTGCCATCCGCTTGTTCCGCTCGACGTTGAGGGCGAAGCGCTTGGCCACCTGAAAATTCTGGTTGATCCGCGAAAACCGACTGGTGATGTAGTTGTCGAGGCCCAGCGTGTTTTTCTGCAAAATCACTTTGAACGGCCACTGATAGGTCACCACCAGCGACAACAGCCCAAACGCCATGGCCAGCGGAATGCTGAGATAGAGCGATGAAAATGCCGCCCCCTCAAATCCGGGGACGCCTTCGATGACCGGTACAACCGATGTGATGAAGGCCACGAGGCCGAGCATCGCGAGAAAGACAAGCGGCGTGTAGATCACAAATAGCCGCCGCACATTATCGTTCAGCGTGCGCCGGAACAGATCGATCCATAGAACGAAGCGCATATCCGTCGAGGTGGGATCATCACTGCCAAGAGCATAGGACAGCTCTTCAGCTTCGATCTCTTCATAAAAGAGGCTTTCCGACGGGAACAGATTGAATTCATGGTCGTAAAAGCGCCGCGCATGGGGCATCAATGCCTCCGCGACTTCGAGCGTCATTTCCGTGGCGCTGGTTTCCGCCAAGCGCGGCCGATCGATGGTCTTAAAGGGAAAGGTTTGAGAGGGCCGCGGCACCTCTGAGGTCTCTTCCACCGTCACGGCATCGAGGGCGCCCTCACGCCCAATCGCACTGCCACCCGCTTTGCGCACAGTACTGACAGAACGGCCAAGCAAGAGTCGCATGATCAGTCGGAAGGGCCACAGAAGCAGCGCAAAAACAATCTTCATGAAAGAGCCCCCCTTTTTGCCTCACCTCTCATATCGTTAACGAAAGGCAAAAATTCAAGTCACCGCCAGCGCAGGCGCGCGACGATCGGACAAGCAGAACCCCAATTTCCCCTCGGCCCGCCGTCACCGAGCCAATGCGTGTTGCGCCGCGGAATCAAGCGTGGCCGCGCCTATCTCCGGCCCACGCCGCGCGACTTCATCATGATAAAGAAGAAAATCAGGGCAAAGACGATCAAGAGTCCGATCACCCACCATTCAGGGCCCTGGCTTTGCGGCGTGGTATCGGGCGGCGGCGCGCTTGGCACCTCGACCTGCGCCGAGGGTTCTTCGATGGGTTCTGGCGCCTCATCTGAAACTTGGGCGTCCTCCGCTTCCTCAGCGGTTGGCGCCTCGCCGGGCACGTCGGCCTCAGCTTCCGGTGCCGTAGGCTCACCCCCCTCCGCATCATCCGCAGGCGACGCTTCTGGCGCCTCCGGCAGATCATCTTCGGGCATAATCGGCGGAAGCGGCGCCTCTGCCTCAGCTTCCGGCGCTGGCTCGGGTTCCGGAGTTGGCGCCGCGGGGGCGTCCTCTTCTGGCGCGGGTTCTTCTGCCACCGCCGCCTCTTCCTCCCCTCCATCGCCCCTAACGATGTCAATCACATCCTCAACAACACCGGCCTCATTCGCCGCAGCGCCTGCCGCCACGGTCCCCGCCCCGGCAGCCGCGCCGCCGATGGCGTTGCCGTTTTTCCGGTCGCGCTCTTCTTCCTCCGTCGGCGTTGGGCTGGCGGGGGAAGCGCGTGGCGCATCCAGCGCTTCGCGCATCGCCTCGAGCGTGCCCACATCAACAACACCGGTTTCTTCGAGCCCATGTTCGAATTGGAAGGCGCGCACCATCCGCGACGTGCCCGGGCCGAAGATCCCGTCTACGGGCCCCACATTATAGCCCAGCGCATTCAGTAGACGCTGCACTTCGCGCACGTCAGCGCCCCGAGATCCAATGCCGAGCTTTCCATCCGTGTCCTCAAGACCTTCATTCTCTTCGCCATCACCAAGCAAAACGCCCTGATAGTTGCGGATCAGATCAAGTGCACGGCCCGTCCAATCGATCCGCTCCGCTTCGTGAAACGCCGGCGTCGAAGCGTGCGGATTGCCGCGATTGATCCCGCGCGAGACGGCCGCAACATCGTTGCGATCCGCAAACTCGCCAAGCCCCGCCTTATTGAAGTAAGCGGCCGCCACTTGGACCGAGCGCTTGAGGCTGCGCGTCAGCTGATCTGGGTCGCTCAACAGATCAACGCCCGCCATTTCGCCGAATTTGCGATAATTGTTCTTGCCCGTGAGCTGGAAAAAGCCGCGCCCCCGATATTTCCACCCATCGCCGGACTCTTCGGGGCCATTGCCCATTCGGTTGGCGTAGATGCGGTTCGCAATCTTTTCCGGCTTGCCCGCATAGGCGCGGATCTCGTCGTCATCTTTGAACTTGTGGCCGAAGAGCCGCTTCAGCGTCTCGAAGCGATAGTTGAGGTTCTCGCCCTTGGCCGAGAGGTAGTTGGTCTCAACCAGGCCCTGGCCGAGAAAATGCGCCAGGCGCAAGGCGTTATCGATGCCGTTCCGCTTCAGCACATCGCCCGACCGCAAGATCGCGCCGATATATTCTGCTTGTGTGCTGAAGGGATTCCATCGCCCCCGCACGGGCAATTGCTTCCACAACGCGTTGAGGTCGATTTTTCGCAAATCGCCAATGTCGAAAAACCGCATGGATGTTCTCCCCGCCCATTACGCGCCGTTCATAAAAACAGTTAACGCAAACGCCCCGATGATGAAAGTGATGCTGAGCACGCCAAGACAGCGCGGAAGCCGCACGCCTTGCGCAATTCGCCTCGATTACAGGCGCTATTTCTGTCGGCCTAGAATGGACGGCGCCCTGGTCTGAGAAGGCCGTTCATGGCGAATTGGGTGTAGCTGGTCACGAAACGCTTCGCTCGAGCGCCTTTCGTGAACTTAACCTGGACGCGGGGCGAACTTGCGTTCTCCTCGCCAGCAACAGCTTGAAGCACCGACCTAAGTATTCAAAATTCATTATAAGGAAGGAGTGCCTCGAGCCTCAGCGTATACGCTGCATTCGCAAGTTCGCTTTCGCTCGCCCGCGTCTCCAATACGCCCTCGACCCAGAAGGGTTCATAGATCTCGTTAGCACTGAATTTCCATTCGCCTTCGACATAAACAATCTGATTAGGCGGCGGTGGCGGTGTGTGAATGCAGGCCCCGAAATACGGCACGAAGAGAAAGTTTTGGAGTGTCCCCGCCTCGATATAATCAAGTGGCACAACGAAACCCGGCAATCTGACACGCTTCCCGTCGAGTTCAGCAACCGTATTGAACGTGCCGATTTGGGGAATTTGATCGAGCGCCGACCCCTCTTCGATCGACTCGTACCCATCGCCTGCCTGGCTCAAGGGGCGCTGCGTCGACAACAGACGTCGCTCAAGATCGTCATAAAATTCTGTATACAACTCATCGAGCTGCTCCTCCTCGCCTGCCGGCATAAGGTCAGACCAATCCAGCACGATGGCAGGTTCAGGTGATGGTGTTGTCTCCTCTAACGCCGCGCTCGGCTCTTCCGAACACGAAATAAGAGTTGCTGACGCGGAAATGAGAGCGGCAGCGATCACCTGATACTTTCTCACTTTGGCAACTGCGCCCGCGTCGAGCTTGAGGACAAGATCGCCCCCGCCTGCCCCGTGCTCGAAAAGATAACGGTCTCGATCCGCTCAATCGCTGGGAAGGCGGAAAACACGTCCGTCTCGACCCATGTCAACCGTTCTGGCGCTGCGCAGGTCCACGTCCAGCTGGTCACGATGAGGTGATCCGCGACGCCGTGAGCGTGATTTTCGTGTTCATGTTCATGGTCGTGGTCTCCGGCGGCTTCATGCTCATGATCGTCATGGGCATGATGGTCGACGGCGTCACCAAGATATGCCCCCTCGACTTTCGCGGACTCAAGCGTGCAGCCGGCGCGGTCGATTGCCGAGAAGAGCGGCGGCCCATCGCGCAAGCGCTCTTCTAGCGCAGCAAGCGCAGCTTCCTCGGCGACGTCACGGGGCGCTCGCTCAAAGCCAACCATATCTGCCATATCCGCTTCGAAATCGATTGTTAGCGTGTTGCCATCCATTGAGATCGCAGCGCTGGCCTGCCCATGTTGATGACCCTGCGCCGCGAATACGGGACCAATAAGAATAAGAGCGACGGCGGGGGTGAGCGATCGTTTGAACATTCCGATTCCTATCGCGAGAGAACGCCTTGCGCATAGCAAGAGAATGAGACGTGATACCATCACACTTTCGCCACCGACGTGATAGGAAAAACCCTATGCTCAGGTGACAATAAAACCTATAATTCGATCATCGGATCAGCGAGCGCACCGCGTGCGTTTGCAGCAACATTCTTCAAACGATAAGCATTTTCAAAAGAAACCAGGCCAATGCAGCCAAAGATGTTAACCATGCTCGGTGAATGAAGTTCAGTCAGCATCGACGCATACATATTTTCATTTCCAATATTCGACGGGGAGTGGTAACACACACGTCGATGAATGCACGCGATTTGTGCTTGATTGTCATTTTTTCAGCGATATCACTGGATTTTTCTGTTACGGTGTCCCCATGTCCGAAGCTCTTTCTGTCGCCACACGTTCAACCGAAACGCGGACGGCGATCCTCCGTGCCGCGGCAGTAGAGTTTAATGCGAACGGCATTACCCCCGCCGCACTGGGCAACATTGCCAAAAATATCGGTCTCACCCGTGGTGCGATTTACAGCTATTTTGACGACCATTCCGACCTACTGACCGCCTGCTACGAGTTTTCCTGCGACTTCCTCCTATCGAGTTTGGCCGCAGCAAAAGAACAAACCGCGTCACCGTTAGACACCATCGCGCGCTTCGTTGAGATCGTGATGGCCGAGGATGCGCCGGAGGTGGCCACCGTCAGCGAGCTGGCTCTGCTTAACCCCACTCAGCACACGCATATTCTTGCGCGGCATGCCGCTGTGATCGATGGTGTGAAGGACATTATCGAGGATGGCATTCGGCAACAGCAAATGCGGCGCCTCGACAGCTATTTGGTATCGCAGATCATTCTTGGATATGTGAGTTGGCCGGCACTCGCGACGCGATGGAGCCAGAATATCGCGCCAATCCCCCACAGCGAGATCGTCGTGACGATGACGGACGTTCTGTTGCGCGGATCAGTGTCTTTACCTCATGACCAATTGAAAGTGACGCCAAGCTATCTTAGCCGAGCGATGTTGCCGGCCACATCGATTTTCGATCCCGAGACCGTGACCGAAACGAAGCGCGAGGCGCTCCTCGCCCGTGGGTCTTGGCTGTTCAACCAAAAAGGCATCGATAGTGCGTCACTCGATACCGTGGCGGAGCATTACGGCGTCAGCAAAGCCGTCATTTATCACAATGTCGGCAAGAAGAACGATTTTGTCACCGCGTGTTACCGTCGGGCGTTCGAGATCTTTCGGACGGCATCGGGGAAAATGGTCGCCTCGACGGAGCCACCGAGTGAAGCGATCGCCACAGCGATTTTTTCGATTGTCCACGCCTATTTGTCACCGGATATTTCCCCCCTCGCCCCCACGGTTGGCTTCGGGGCGCTCGCGCCTGAAGTGCGCGAAGAAATGCTTGACGCCGGGTACGGCCTTTTCAAGGATTACTCAGGAGCACTCACTCGTGCGCAAGATGCGGGACACGCTCGCGCATTGAGCGTTACGGGCCAGCTTATCTTGATGCCCGGGCTATTCGAGTGGACACCGAAATGGCGCACCAATGCCTCACCGGAAGAGACTGTGCGTATCGCGAGTGAAATTGCGCGCTTCTGGGCGTTTGGTTTGGCTGCGGAAGGTCATTAGTCTTCAACCGTCAAGGCTTCAGCGCGGTCAAATCAAGCTGCACGTCAAAACGGTGCCGCAGATCTTCATCATCTTCTGTATAAGGTGCATCGGACAGCGGCATGGCGGCTTCATAGCTGACCGAAAGCGCATCATGGATATCAACCCGAAGCCCACCGCCCGCAGACCACAACGTGCGGCCATCGGCGCGGAAATCCTGGTCTATATTGTCCGTAAGCCCCGCATCCACATATAGATATGGGTCGAGCCGCAGTTTATACTTTTCCAGTCGCACTGGACGCGCCAATTCGACGAAGGCCGCCGCGCCCTGCTCGCCCAAGACCTCGCCAAAATCATAGGCCCGTCCAAACGCCCCGCCACCGAAAGAAAACTCCTCCGTAAACAGAAGAGGGCGGTCGGCCCATTGGAGATCAACGCCGCCGCGCATCACGAGTGACAAGGGTAACCCCGCCTCGCCGGCCGCCCGGGCGCTGATCTTGAAAAAGCCAGCCTCACCATCAGGCCGAGAGCCGCCGCCCGCATCGCCGACATCAAGGCCGGCCGTAAGTCGAACATCGCTCCGCAAACGCGAGCGCCCGCCCCACAACCGCTCAAGCCGCAGCGCCCCCTCCACCACCGTCAGCCGATCCTGAAACAGCGTCAGGCCATCTTCTTTCTCCTCAGAGCGCAAAACCCTTACCGTCACATCGCCGTCGAGCTTGAGCTGCGAGCGCCGCCGCAAGGGTACATTCACGCCAACGGCCGCGCGCAGCGTGTTGCCGTCAAGATCACGACCGCCAAATTCGCTCCGAGGCGAGGTGTCGGTAAAGACGAACCGCGCAAACGGACGAAGCCCGCGCCCAGTGGCGGGCAAGCTGTAGGTCGAGGTGATATAAAAGAGCTCTTCAATGCTCTGAGGCCGGGTCAGATAGCCCACCGACAGGTTATCCCCGGGCAGAAAAACGCTGCGCACATCGCCGCCGACAAAGGCATTGATCGGATTGTCCCGGCGTGAGCCGCGATTGGTGACAAGCGCTGTCGCGACGACGCGGTCATAGCTGCCCTCAATGATCAGCCGATAGGCGTCTGTCTCGCCGATCCGCTCCGGCCGCACGGCAGTCAGTGAAAGCCCTGGGATATCCTCGGCATACGCCACCGCCCGGCGGAATGTCTCGGTGCGGAGCGGACGCTCCTCTAAGGCATGGCGGAACGCGTGCTCGGCAACGCGCAAGAGATCCGGCGATGCCTGAAGCTCGGCAACATAGCCCAAGGACATGTCCACCGTGAGGCTCGGTCCATCGAGCCGCTGGTTCGGCACATCGGCCCGACACAGAAGGTTGCCTGCCTGCGCGCATCCTTCCGTTAACAAATTGGCAAGAGCTTGAAGGTCGTTCAACGTCAGTGGGCGATCGGTGTAGCTGTCGCGGGCAGCACGCACCGTGGTCACGGGCAGTGCCTCACCGTCATCGATCACAATATGTTGGAAGGCACCCGTCACCGTTGTCGCCGCCAAGCCAGGCGAGACGAAGCACACAATGAGGCTCATCGCAGCCCAGCTGAAGAGAAACCGGCACAGCATAACGTGATACGATTACGCCTTAAGCCGTAAAGAAGCTTTTATCTTAATAAGAAGCTTCGTCCTTTTATCGATTTTTCTCGCCAGAATTGGTGGTGCCCCTAGAAAAGCGACCATCGGGTAAAGAGAAAGATCCAATTTTTCGCTTTAACCAATTCGCTTCACTGAACGTTATCCGATACCGCCCAAAAACAGACGCATGGTCCGGAGTGTAACTATGCGTATCCTCACAATTCTTGCCGCGACGTTGATGTTTTTTGGCAATTTCGCGGCCGCCCAACAGCCCGGCGATTGGGTCGTTGACCGCATTTCAGGAACCGTCGAAGCAGCTGGGCAACCGGTTGAGGCGGGAGATACGCTGAACGGTGTGTGGATTGCCACGGGGGCGGATGGCTCGGTCGTGCTCAAACGCGGTGGCCAGACCATTACATTAGGGGCACAGGCGCGAATTGTGCTGCCCCGCACGCGCAGTACGCAGACAACCACCATCGAACAAACAAGCGGCCAAGCCCGCTACGAGGTCGACAAACGATCCTACCGCCACTTCGAGGTGCGCACGGCAAAGGTCGCAGCCGTCGTGAAGGGGACGACCTTCCGCATTTCCGCCGTGGGGGATGCGCATGATGTGGCGGTGTCTTCTGGCACTGTCGCGGTCGTACCCGTCCTTGGCGGCGCGCACATTCAAATGGTGCGTGCGGGCCAACGCGCCGTGATGCGCAATAATGAACGGATTAGCGTCGAAGCGCTGCCCGCCAATGATATGGATGCGGCGATCGCGCTTCCTGAGCCAGCACCCGCACCTGCCGCCGATCCGGCGCCAACGACACCGAGCGGCGAGCGGAGCAATGCGGCGCCCGTGACGGCCCCGCAAATCGAACAAGGCGACGTGCCGACATCGGCGACGCCGACGACCGTGGCCAACGCAACACCAAACGCGGCGACTCCGGCAACACCCGCCACGCCAGCCACACCGGCTGTCCCAGCGGCAGCTGCAACTCCGGCAACTCCGGCACAGCCAACAACCGTGGCACAGCCTGCGCAGCCGTCCGTCCCGCAACCATCGGTGACGACGCCCACGTCGACCGCGCCGACGGCCAGCGAAGGCGTGCAGGATGCAACGCAGCTTGCGGAGAATGCACGGGTCGAACCCGACACCCCAGCTAATCCGGCCATGCCGCAAACCCCAGCGACCCCGGGCGGGCCATCAACGGGAAATCCGTCTGTTGACCCCTCGAATACCGATAACGGCAACAACAACGTCTTTGCAGGAACGAATAATCGGGCTGATGGCAACAACAATGCGTTCGATGGAGATAACAACACCGTCGATGGCAACAACAATCAATTAGTCGGCAGCGACAACCTTATCTACGGGAAAAACAATACCGTCCAAGGTGATCTGAATACGCTGATGGGCGACCAAAATGACGTCTCCAATGACAGCAACAATATCAGCGGGAAAAACAACCTCATTGCCGGCTCTCAAAACGAGCTGCTTGGCGACGATAATGAAATCACCGGCGACACCAATGCGGTTGAAGGGAAGAAAAACACGGTCACCGGTTCGATCAATTTGGTCAGCGGCGATGAGAATGTGCTTGACGGCACCGAGAACCTCCTGGTCGGGAACAAAAACATCGTCACCGGCAGCCTCAACACGGTGTTTGATGACGAGAACGCCATCTCCGGCTTCAGCAACGTGATCTACGGATCGAAGAACGATGTTGTTGGCGACAGTAACACTATCGGAACACCTGACGCGTATTATGACGAGAACGTTGTGCGCGGCGTGTGGAACAACATTCAGGGCTCGAAGAACCAGGTGGAAGGCGACTTCAATACTATTGTTGGCGACGAAAACGTGGTCTTCGGAAACAACAACGCCATCACCGGCAATAAGAATGAGGTGGTTGGCGATCGCAATCGCGTGATCGGTGACAACTATACAATCAATGCTGATGACACGCTCGCGCAAGACGGCATCCTCAACATTGGCGTCGATACCGGCCTTGGGATCGACCTCGACATCGGCCTCTAGGGACTAAATTTTGCGGTCATTTGCACGGATATGGTATTGGCAAGTGGCCGCCGCCCTCTTCGTCATCGGGGCAACGGTGACGGCGCAGGGCTATCTCAAACCGCTCGATAACAAGCTGGCCGAGTGGAGCTATGCGGCCTCTCCGCAAAAAACGATCGATCACGCCGTCCTCTTCGCCATCGATACGGAAAGTCTTCAGGCGGATCGCCGCTGGCCCTGGCCGCGGAGTAAATATGCCGAACTGATCTCGAAGCTCGAGGCCGCTGGCGCCGAAGCCGTGGTGATCGACCTCGATTTCAGCTCACCGGGCATCAACGACCCGGCGCTGGCCGCCGCGATCGAGGCCGCGTCCATTCCCATTTTCCTTCCCTCTTTCCGCCAACCGCTGCCAAGTGCGCCCGACATCGTCGCGGAAATGTCGCCGATTGAGTCCTTCGCCGCGCATGCGCGCGTGGTGAACACGATGTTCCCTGTAGATCGCGATGGCGTTGTGCGGCGCATGGAAGATCAAGACGTCTTCTCATGGGGACCGGTGCCCCATGTTGCCTTTGCCGCCTCAGGCCAAGCGGCAACCGGCGAGGGCTATCTGATCGACAGCCGCTTTGATCGGAAAAGCCTGCCGGTGCTTTCCTTCCAAGATGGATTACAAACGGATGATCTTTCGCCCTTCGTCCAAGGAAAGACCGCCTTTATCGGTGCCACCGCGATTGAGCTTGGTGATGAATTCGTCTTGCCACAGATTGGCTTGATCCCTGGCGTCTATCTCAACGTCATCGCCTTTGAGGCGGTGACCGAAGGCGCGCTTTTGAAACCCGCGCCGGTCGCCTTTGTCTTGCTTTTGACCTTGGCGATGGCCCTCGCCGCCACGCCTAAACCGAGCAATATCGGGATCCGGCAATATGCCGTTGTCAACGTCGCAGCTTTCGGCGGGATGATCCTGATAACCCTGATAGCGCTGCACCTTGGCGGTCGTGTTCTCTATATCGGTGTGCCTCTGACGATTCACGCCATCGCCGTGTTGGTGGTCGGCATCTTCTCGCTCGACCGCTTTGCGGCGGATGTCTTCCGGCACCGGATGAACCTGCAAAAACACTCCTCCCTTCTTGAGGCAATGCTGTCGGCGAATTCGCAAGGGATCTTCCTGGTCAACCGACTCGGCTTGATCGAGAATGTCAACCAAAAGGCAGCGGACCTTCTTGGCGTGCGGCGTGAGAGCCTCATGAATGCGCCCCTTTCCAGCCTTACCGTCGCCGATGAATTGCTCGGGCTGAACGAAAATGATGAGGTCTTGCTCACGCTGCGTCATGGCGATGAAACGATTTACGCGGACGCTTCGCGCCTCGATGTGGCGTTGCCGATCAGCCGCTCACCGTACGAAAAGCGCCAAAACGAGCGCAAAGTCACGGTCTATACGCTTCATGACCTGACCGATGCCATCGCCGCGCGCGAGGCCGAGCGACGCGCGAAGGAAGCCTTTGCCGAAGCGTCTAACGCGAAATCGGTCCTCATCGACACCATGTCGCATGAGCTCCGCACGCCCCTCAATTCGATCATCGGTTTTGCCGAGCTCATCGATCAGGAGGCTTACGGCGCGCACAGCCACCCCGATTACAAAGAATTCGGCGGGATGATCCAAGGCAGCGGCCGTCACCTGCTTCGGCTTGTGAACGACATGCTGCTAGCGGGCCAGCTTCAAGGACGCAGCGTGGAGCTTCGTCCGCAGCCCTGCCAGCTGAACGAGGTTATAGACCGCGCCCTGAGTGATGCGGCGTCGCGCCAATATTGGACCAATCCTGATGTACGGACGACCTGCCCGGCGGGCACCCTACCGCTCGACAGGGATTTGATCGGGCGGGCTCTTGGTGCCCTGATCGATAATGCGGGGAAATTCGCCGGCGCCAACGGCCATATCGAAATCGAAGTCCAAGAATCCGAGGACAAGACCCGCATTTGCGTGCGCGATGACGGACCGGGCTTTCAAGGAGAGGATCCGTCAGTCCTCGTCGGTCTTTTTACGCAAGCCGATGGCTCCCGTACCCGCACCACGGAAGGCTCGGGCTTGGGGCTCTATCTTTCGAATGAAATCACCAGCCTCGCAGGCGGCAAGCTCCATTTGTCCAACCGGCCCGAGGGCGGCTTTGAAGCCATCCTCGAATTGCCCGGCACGCTGACAAAGCGTACCGCCCGCGCCGCATAATTCCCCTACTGACGCATGAGGTCGAGGGTCACGGGAAACTCCTCGCTTGGCCGCGGCTCGAACAGGGTGAAATCACCCGGTGTGTGGCCGAACGGCCAGAAGCGGGCGCGACGACGGCCCTCCGCCTCGAGCGCGTTGATCGGCTGGAATTCGAAATTTCGTCCGCCCGGGTGCGTCGCATAATATGTACACCCGCTGACCGCGCGACCCGTCCACCGATCGACGATATCGATCGTCAGCGGCGTGTGCGGCGCTATAGTGGGATGCAAGCTCGAAGATGGCCACCAGGTCCGGAAGCGGACGCCGGCCACAGATTGGTCCGTGCGATGCGTGGGCGTGAGCGGCAGGCGATAGCTGTTGCACGCGATTGCGTAGCGATCCGCAAAATCGCCGGTCACTTTGACTTCCAATCGCTCAACGGAACTGTCCACGAAGCGCGCTGTGCCGCCGGGGGCGCCCTCCTCGCCCATCACCGGCCAAGGTTCGAGACCGGCGCGCAGCTGCACCGAAACGCCGTCATGCTCGATGCTGCCATAGCGCGGGAAGCGGAATTCATACTGTGCACGGAACCAGGCGGGGTCGATCTTGATCCCCAACGCGGTCGAGAGCTCTGAAAGCACCTCCTCGAAGTCCGTCCACAGATAATGCGGCAACATGTAACGGTCATGCAGCGCATTGCCGAACCGGATGAGCGGCCGCGTGTAAGGATGCTGCCAGAACCAGGCGATAAGCGCGCGCAGCACCAATTGCTGTGCCAAATTCATCTCCACGTGCGGCGGCATTTCGAAGGCGCGGAATTCGACAAGACCCAAACGACCGGTCGGGCCATCGGGGCTATAGAGCTTGTCGATACAGATCTCAGCGCGGTGCGTGTTGCCCGAGACATCGACCAGGAGGTTCCGCAACAGCCGGTCGACTAGCCAGGGCGGACAGTCTCCACCGTTGGCGAAGTTCGGATGCGGAATACGCGACAGCGCAATCTCGAGCTCATAAAGCGCGTTTTGGCGCGCCTCATCGACGCGCGGGGCCTGACTCGTCGGCCCGATGAACATGCCGGAGAAGAGATAGCTGAGCGAGGGGTGGTTTTGCCAAAAGCGGATCAGTGAGGCGAGCACATCGGGGCGCCGCAAGAACGGACTATCAGGCGCCGTTTGTCCGCCCACCACCACATGTGCGCCACCGCCCGACCCCGTTGGCCGACCATCGAGGAGGAATTTTGAGGCCTCAAGGCCGCATTTCTCGGCCTCTTCGTAAAGAATTTCCGCAATCTCGCACTGCTCCGCCCAGGAGCTGGCCGGCTGGATGTTCACCTCGATCACGCCAGGATCGGGCGTCACCTTGATCACATCGACGCGGTGATCCGAGGGCGGTGGATAGCCTTCGATCCGCACGGTCTGACCCGTCGCCTCAGCGGTTTCTTCGACCGCCTGCACGATATCCAGATACTCATCCACTGTGGAGGTCGGCGGCATGAATACACAGACGATTCCGTCGCGCGGCTCAATGACCAGCGCGGTACGGACATTCGGTGTCGCGACGAACACACCACCCGGCACGGCCGGGGCTGCCGTGCCGCCAAAGCCCTCTTCCGTCGGCACCCAATCAGGCTCCTCCGACGGGGCGAGCTCGCTGACGTCATGAACGCCAGACCCGCGGAATTGCCAAGTCGGCGGCGCGGGGGTGCGCGGCGGCAAGGGGCCACGCGGCGCGTGCGGGTCTTGCATGATGACTTGGTATTGCTGCTGCTCGGGCAGATAGGTCAGGGCCTGCAGCGGCAAACGGAAGCCTGCCGGGCTATCCCCGGGGATGAGGAAGAGACGCGCGCGCCGGGTCTGCCACCGCTCACTCCGCCATCGGAATTTCCGATTGCGGGAGGCCTTCGCCAACTGTTCTTCCATCGGCCGCCGGGCGGCGCGGTCCTGCGCCAACTGGATCGGCAGCACAAAGCTGGCGGGCGTTTCGAGCCCGCGATCAAACACCCGCGCTAGGCGCTGACGCTCTTCAGGGTCGTCAAGTTTGTTCTCAATAGGATCGACATTCGGCGCGAGCTTCCGCTCGCGGAGCATAAACTCGGCCGGGTCCTCAAACGCGGCAGCGGCATGGTCGCCATCAATGCCCAGCGCCATGGCGAGACCGTGCGCAAAATTGCCCGCCTCTTCAGCGCCCGCGTTTCGAGGGCCTTCTTCAGGGGCCGCGAGCTTGGGGTTCTCCCATGCAGGCACGCCATCTTTGCGCCAGTAGAGCGCGTAGGCCCAGCGGGGTAGCGGCTCGCCAGGATACCATTTGCCTTGGCCATGATGGAGAAAGCCATGCGGCGCAAAGCGCGCTTGCAGCCGCCGTAGCAATTTGTCTGCATAAAGCCGTTTCGTCGGGCCAACCGCGGCGATGTTCCACTCATCCGCATCGCGGTCGGTCGAGGAAACGAAGGTCGGCTCCCCACCCATGGTCAGGCGGACATCTTCCTTTTGCAGAATATCGTCGATGGCATCACCGGCGGCCCGGATCGCGGCAAACTCATGATCGTCGAGCGGCTTAGTCACGCGCGGCGTTTCGGCCTTGCGCGTCACTTCCATGTCGAACTGAAGCTCGGCCTCACAGGGTTCCACGCCGCCAGAGATCGGCGCCGCGCTTTGCGGTGCGGGCGTGGCGGCAAGCGGGATATGCCCTTCGCTGGCAAAAAGACCCGAGGTCGGATCAAGCCCGATCCAACCTGCGCCAGGAACGAAAACTTCGGCCCAGGCGTGCAAATCAGTGAAATCTTTCTCTGGGCCTGAGGGGCCCTCAAGGCTCGCCTTGTCAGCCTTCAGCTGGATCAGATAGCCGGAGACAAACCGCGCCGCGAGCCCAACTTCGCGCAAGAGCGCGACCAAGAGCCACCCGCTATCCCGGCAAGACCCCGAGCCGATGTCGAGGGTCTCTTCGGGCGTTTGCACGCCGGGCTCCATCCGCACGGTATACGCGATGTCGCGCGAAAGCCGCTGGTTGACGTCGACGAGGAAATCGATCGTCCGCAAACGATCATCTTCCTTGGCACCGGCCGTTTCTTGCCACCGGCTTTTCACCCATTTGGCCAGCTCGCGGAATTTTGGCCCGCCGTCGATCGGCTGGAGATAGGGATCGAGATCCTCTTCCAGCGCGGTTGGGTATTTGAACGGTACGTAAAACGCTTCTTCATCCAAGAAGAAAT
The DNA here is from genome assembly GCA_964342585.1 of uncultured Caulobacterales bacterium. GTDB lineage: Bacteria > Pseudomonadota > Alphaproteobacteria > Caulobacterales > Parvularculaceae > Parvularcula. The sequence continues at coordinate 31,196 of CAYFHK010000016.1, forward strand.
CGAACGGGTTGATCGCTTCCATATTGGCGACAAGGTCAATCGCCACTTCGAAGTGATCGGTCTTTTCTGGAAAAACGAGACGCGCCTGGAAATTGCCGAAGGGATCTTGCTGCCAGTTGATGAAATGGTTTTCCGGCTTAACCTTGAGTGAGTAAGACAGAATTTCCGTCCGCGCATGGGGCGCAGGACGCAGCCGGACGACTTGCGGATAAAGTTGCACATGGCGATCGTAATCATACCGTGTGCGGTGAAATAAAGCAGCTTTAATGGACATTACGCGGGCATACCATGAATGACGTCAGGCAGTTAGAGGTTTGTGGCAGGACTTGACGCAGCGCAACATTTATTGCTCTTCTCAAGCCTCCCTGCACTCGGTTAAAGGGCGGTCTGCACCAGTCAGAAAACATATAAGGAGGTGGCGTGCCACCGACATTTTTCGACGAGATGATCACCGATGGCACGGTACGCGCCCCTTACCAGCCAGTTCAAGACTGGCTCCAGATGATGGGCCCAGAGGCCCTGCTTCACAACCAGAAGATCGCCGAAGAACTTTTCCGCCGTGCCGGGATCACGTTCCAGGTTTACGGGCAAGGGGGCGACCCCGAACGACTTATTCCGTTCGATGTAGTCCCAAGGGTCTTTGCACTTGATGAATGGTCGCGGCTTGAAGCAGGTGTTTTGCAACGCGCGCGGGCTCTAAACGCGTTTTTGCGCGATATTTATAACGAGCAAGCCATCCTGCGCGAGGGGATTATCCCCAAAGAGCTGGTGCTCAACAACGAAGCCTTTGAGCCGGTGATGGTGGGCTTTCTGCCCCCACACAATATTTACAGCCACATTATTGGCACGGACATTGTCCGAACCGGCCCAAATGAATTCTTCGTGCTCGAAGACAATTGCCGGGTCCCCTCAGGCGTCTCCTATATGCTGGAGACGCGCGATGCGATGGTTCGTCTGTTTCCGGAACTTTTCGCGCGCAATCGCGTCATGCCCGTGAACGACTATCCCGACGCCCTGTTGTGGACGATGAAATCCATCGCTGGCGCCGGTGCGCTGGATGATCCGAGCGTCGCCGTGCTCACCCCGGGGCACTTCAATAGTGCGTATTACGAGCATTCATATCTGGCGGATGAGATGGGCATTCCGTTGGTTGAAGGCCCCGACCTCTTGGTCGAGGACAATCGCGTTTACTACCGGACGACGCGGGGCCGCCAACAGGTCGATGTGATCTATCGCCGCGTGGACGATGCGTTTTTGGACCCTAAGGTCTTCCGTCCTGACTCGATGTTGGGCGTGCCCGGATTGATCGAAGCATACCTCAATGGCGGCATCACCCTGGCAAATGCGCCGGGTACCGGCGTGGCCGATGACAAGGCCATTTACAGCTATGTGCCTGAGATGATCCGGTTCTATTTGAGCGAAGAACCGCTCCTTCCCAATGTCGAAACCTATCGCTGCGCCAACAAGGCCGAGCTAAGCCATGTGCTTGAAAACATGGAAGAGCTGGTGGTGAAGGAAGTGCACGGCTCCGGTGGCTACGGCATGCTCATCGGGCCAAAGGCAACCAAAGACGAAGTCGCCACTTTCCGCGAAAAGGTCAAAGCGAACCCTGGCGATTATATCGCTCAGCCCACCCTTTCCCTTTCCACTTGCCCGACGTTGGTGGCCGAGGGCGTCGCGCCGCGCCACGTGGATTTGCGGCCCTTTTGCCTCACCGGGCGGGAAACGATGCATATGACCAAGGGCGGCCTGACGCGTGTGGCCCTGCCCGAGGGCTCGCTGGTGGTGAACTCAAGCCAAGGCGGCGGCGTGAAAGACACTTGGGTCCTCGACAGTGATGGCGCGACGCAAGGAGCCCCATCATGAGCATGCTGTCACGGGTTGCCGAAAACCTGTTCTGGATTGGCCGTTACGTGGAGCGGGCTGAGAACACTGCGCGTCTCCTGGATACAGCCCGCCGGATGGGGGCGTTGCCTGGCCCCGAGGGAAACAGGAATGAATGGGCTTCGATTCTGGCGAGTTCAGGCAGCGATTACTGCTTCCCCGAAGACGCTTCTCCCTACAGCCCTGAGGACGTGATCCACCACTTGTCCTTGGCAGATTACAATCCGTCGTCGATTTGCTCGAGCATCAAGAATGCGCGCGGCAATGCCCGGGCAACGCGTTCGGGCATCAGCTCAGATATTTGGCGCGCAACAAACGGCCTTTATCTCGAGTTGAAGGAATTGGCCCGCCGCCCTGTCCCGCTCAGCCAATTGGCGGACCTGATCGAGCGCACAAAACTTGGCTGTATGTCCATTGTCGGCGCGATTGACAGTACCGCGCTGCGCGACGAAACCTATGATTTCATCCGTTTAGGGACATTTATCGAGCGCGCAGACAGCACCGCTCGCATCCTCGATGTGAAATACTTCTCTCTTCTGCCCCCGGAAGAAGCCATCGAAGGCGGCGTCGACACCTATCAATGGCAGACCATCCTCGACAGTACGTCAACGCGTCGTCATTTCCGGCGCCTCTACGGCACAAATTTGCGCGCCAGCACCGTCGCCGAACTTCTAATCCACAATGACGATTGTGCGCGATCGCTCGTCTATTCGATCGAGACCATCGAAGCGCGCCTCGCCCATATCGGCGAAACCTACAGCACGGATCTCAAATCGTTGAGCGCCGCGAAACAAGTCCTCAGTGGGCTGACAAGCCACAGCGCCGACGATATTATCGTCAGCGGTTTCCATGAATTTTTGAGCGCCTTCATCCGCTCCAACAACGCGCTGGCCCGTCAAATCGGTTTGGATTTCTACTTCATCGCGCCAACGGAAACGCCGGAAACGAGTTTCAATCCGGCTGGGAATGCGCAATCACAAGCCTGAAATTGAACGGCCTTGTTTTGTTGAAAGTTTAAGTGGAACAGCAACCCCGCATCGCCATATAATATGGCCAAGGCGGCGTGAATTGCAGGCCGCTGCTTCTTTTTCGTGAGGACATTGCGTGACCTATTGCGTCGCCATTCGAGTGCATGACGGGCTTGTGCTGCTTTCGGACACCCGAACCAATGCAGGCATCGACAGCATTTCTAAGTTTCGGAAGATGTTCACCTGGGCCGTCCCGGGCGAGCGCGCCATTTGTTTGATGACGGCGGGCAATTTGTCGATCACGCAATCCGTGATTTCTCGGATCCAGGAGCAGATCGACGACCCCGCCTTCTCCGGCGAGACCATTCTCAACGCGCCAAATCTCTACCGTGTGGCCGAAATCGTCGCCGCCGCGATGCGCGATGTGATGGAAAAATACGCCAACGGGATCAACACGGCTGGTGAACAAGCCGCTGCGTCGATCATCCTATCGGGGCAACGCAAGGGCGGCGTGCCGCGGCTGTATCTGATCTATTCGGCCGGCAACTTTATCGAAGCGACTGATGACACGCCGTTCTTCCA
>CAYFHK010000017.1:0-34366 GCA_964342585.1 uncultured Caulobacterales bacterium
TTCTGCAAAGAGCCAGAAAAAATTTGGCCCCTTCGCCGCAAAGGGGTAAAGAGCCACCGCAACCGAACAAGAGACCTTAATAATGTCGACCTTTCAGTCTTCCGGCGCCTTGCAGCGCATCAAACCTTCGCCAACGCTAGCGGCCACCCAGATGGCCCGCGAACTCAAGGCCGCCGGCCGGGACATTATTTCCCTCGGCGCGGGCGAGCCTGACTTCGATACGCCTGACTTCGTCAAGGAAGCGGCGATCAAGGCGATTCACGACGGGAAGACGAAATACACAGCCGTAGACGGCATTCCCGAGCTCAAAGAGGCGATTGTCAGAAAGTTCAAGCGCGATAATGATCTCAATTACGATATCGGCCAGATCGGCGTCGCGCCGGGCGGCAAGGCTGTTCTCTATAACGCACTCGTCGCCTCGCTGAATCCGGGGGACGAAGTCATCATCCCGGCGCCGTACTGGGTTTCCTATCCTGACATGACGCTGCTGGCCGGCGGCCAGCCGGTGATCGCACCGACGACGCAAGAGAATAATTTCAAACTGACGCCAGAGGATCTCGAACGGGCGATCACGCCGAAGACGCGCTGGCTGATCTTCAACTCACCGTCGAATCCGACCGGCGCCGCCTACACGCGCGAGGAGATCAAAGCGCTCACCGATGTCCTGATGCGCCACCCCCATGTCTGGATCATGGCCGACGATATGTATGAGCATATCGTCTATGACAGTTTTGAATTCACCACGATGGCGCAGGTTGAGCCCGCGCTCTTCGAGCGCACCCTGACAGTCAACGGCGCCTCCAAAGCCTATGCGATGACTGGCTGGCGTCTTGGCTATGCGGGCGGACCACAGCCGCTGATCAAGGCGATGGCGAAAGTGATGTCCCAGTCGACCTCGAACCCCTGTTCGATCACGCAATATGCCTGCGTCGCCGCGCTCGATGGCGATCAGTCCTTCCTGCAGGAACGCAACGCCGCGTTCAAAGAGCGCCGGGATCTTGTCGTCGAGATGCTGAACGAGGCGGAAGGCATCAGCTGCTCCAAGCCTGAGGGTGCATTCTACGTTTACCCTTCCTGCGCTGGTACGATCGGCAAAACAGCGCCCGGCGGCGCCAAGATCGAGACCGATGAGGACTTCACCCGGGAACTGTTACAGGCTGAGGGCGTTTCTGCGGTGTTCGGAACAGCGTTCGGCCTCGCGCCTTTCTTCCGCGCCTCTTATGCGGCGTCGATCGAAGACATGCGCGAAGCTTGCACGCGGATCCAACGCTTTTGCGCGTCGCTTAAATAAGGCATTCGGTCCGGCGCGCGCTGTGCTGCGTAGGGTTATTGTTCCATCGAAAATTCCGAACAATCAAGTTGATATTATCAATTTGATTGTTCACCGGGCCGGCCTTATTTAATTAGCGAAACAGCAAAGGAGAGAACCCCATGGTGAAAGTCGATATTGGCCTTGAAGAAAATGCCCGCAATTCGGTTGCCGTGGCATTGAACGCAACGCTCGCCGACACCTACGCGCTGTACATGAAAACCCATGCCTATCACTGGAACGTCACCGGCCCGCAATTCCATACGCTTCATGTCATGTTTGAAGAACAGTATCGCGAGATGTGGGCCGCGCTGGATGAAATCGCGGAGCGTGTGCGCGCGCTGGGTGTCTTTGCACCGACGAGCGGCAAGCAGTTCGCTGATTTGTCCGCAATCGAAAGCGCCGACACCAATCCGCCTGCGGCCGGCGATATGGTCAAAAACCTTTTGGCCGATCACGAGACACTGATTAAGCGCGCCCGTGAGGGGCTTGAGACAGCGGCTGAGGCCGGCGACGCGGCAAGTGAAGATTTGCTGACAGTGCGGATCCAGACACATGAGAAAACCGCCTGGATGCTGCGCTCTATGTCGCAATAGGCGCAATCGCTCTAATCGGAACAAGGGCCGGCCTTCGCGCCGGCCTTTTTCTTTGGGAAATGGTGCCCCCACACGGACTCGAACCGCGGACCTACTGATTACAAATCAGTTGCTCTACCAGCTGAGCTATAGGGGCGTTGCTCCCGTCGATATGCGGGGTTGAGGGCCAGGTCAATCGCTTTGAGATGACCCGTTTTCGCGCAAGTTCTTGATAATGCCGTCTTTGTGGCTACGCGCCCGTCAAATCTTTTTTTGCATCAGTTGTCATAATCGGCTAGTATTTGAATATCCAATCGCTGATTTGTTTGCATCGCGAGCGCGTTGCGAAAGATCATCGCGGCCTGGCGGTTCTGGGGGGAGGCGTCAGGCTGAAGCAATTGGAGGTGACAGGGGAAAATCAGCTGCGCGCGCACTGCTATGGCGGTTTGCGACGATGCGGACTGCGAGGGGCTATGGCCGAGATTGAAACTTTATCGTTCGAAAAAGCGCCAGAAACATCATCATCAGCGGATCGCGTGCCGTTCTGCCTGGCCACATATATGCCCTATCGCATTGTGTCGCTGGGCCAATTGATGGGGTCGAAATTGTCTCGGCACTATGTCGAGGAGTTTGAGCTTTCAATTCCGGAATGGCGAACGCTGGTGATGATTGGCCAGCACGAGGCGCTGACGGCGGCGCAGGTGGTGGCGCAAACACCGCTGGATAAAGTGGCGGTGAGCCGCGCGGCATCAAGATTGACCGAGCGCGGCTTCATCGAACGTGTGCCGCGCCGAGATGATCGGCGTTCAGCACATTTGCGGCTGACCGAAGAGGGGCGGCGGGTTTTTAATGACATTGCGACCCGTGCTTTGCGCGCGGAAGCGTTGATTCTGAGCCAGCTTTCGTTCGAAGAGCGTGACCAACTCGACTGTCTGCTGAAGAAATTGCGGCATGCCGTCGAAACGCTTCCTGAGACATTTTAGGTTCAGCTTCTGCTAGAGAAGGCTGGGCAACCACGTCGCCAGCGCTGGAAACAGGGCGACGAGGCCCAGCATCAAAATCTGAATACCGACAAATGGCAGTGCACCGCGGTAGATTTGTGCTGTACGGACAGTCTCGGGCGCCACACCGCGCAGATAGAAAAGGGCGAAGCCAAAGGGCGGCGTCAAAAAGCTTGTCTGCAGATTGAGCGCCATCATCACACCCAGCCAAATGGGATCTAGCCCCATCATGAGCAATCCGGGCGCGACCAGGGGGACGGCGACCAGCGTGATTTCGAGAAAATCCAGGAAAAAGCCGAGGATAAACATCACGAGCATCACGATGATGAAGGCACCCACCACGCCGCCAGGGGCCGCCGCAAGCGCAGCAGCCACCGTATCATCGCCACCAAGGGCTCGGAAGCTCAGGGTAAAGAGCGCAGCCCCAATCAAAATCGCGAACACCATGCCCGTTACCTCTGCGGTACGAAACATGACCGGCTTTAACAAACCATCGGCGAGCAAGTTTCTCAGCGCGGCGAGGAGACCAAGGATCGTCAGCACGCAGAGCCCGGCTGTGACCACCAATCCGGCGCGCTCGACGCCGCTGACGCTGCTGCGGCCAAGGCGAAGGTCGACCAGCTCGCCAAGGACAAAGACAACAAGAAGTGCTGCGAGCCCAAGTTGAGAAAGGCGCTGTGCCCGTAATGAGCCGCCAGCGCCGGCACGGCTACCGGCGATCAACATCGCTCCAATCGCGCCGATGCTTGCGGCCTCGGTGGCGGTGGCGATGCCCGCGAGGATCGAGCCCAAAACAATGAAGATCAAAAAGAAGGGCGCCGGTAGTGTTTTGAGGGCGGCGTTGATGGCTTGATTGAGCGCAAACCTATCGTCCGCTGGCACGGCCGGGGCGCTTTTGGGGAAGAAGAGCGCCGTGAGGCCAAGATAGATGATGTAGATGCCGACGAGTACCAGGCCGGGCAGTAAAGCGCCGGCAAAAAGGTCGCCAACGGATACGGTGTCCGGCGCAAAAACGCCCTGTCGCAATTGGGCTTCTTGATAAGAGTTTGCGATCACATCGCCCAAGAAAATGAGGACGATCGAGGGCGGAATGATCTGCCCAAGGGTGCCGGCGGCTGCGATGGTGCCGCTGGCCAGCCCCGGATCATATCCGCGCCGCAACATGATGGGCAGGGACAAAAGCCCCATCGTCACCACTGTGGCGCCGACAATCCCAGTGGAGGCCGCGAGAAGCGCACCCACGATCATTACGGAGATCCCAAGGCCGCCGCGCATCGACCCGAAAAGGCGGCCCATCGTGTCGAGAAGCTCCTCAGCGATTTTCGACTGCTCGAGGATCACGCCCATCATCACAAACATCGGGACCGCTAAGAGCACCTCATTGTTCACGATACCGAAGATCCGGAGGGGGAAGGGGTTTGCGATGGCATTGAAGTCGACAACGCCCATGGCGAGGCCGAGCAAACCAAACAGGAGGGCGACGCCAGCCAGCGTGAACGCGGCGGGGAAGCCGGCGAGCAACAGCGCACACAGGACGATGACCATGGCAATATCCAGCCAGGTCGCCGCCGAGCAAAGGCACAAGATCACATTGTCGATCATCGGGGGGCCGCGTCCTCACCGCGTAACAAGGAGAGCAGTCCGCGGGCACGAACATAACAGGCCATGGCGAGGATCACGGCGAAACAGGGGATCGACGTTTTCAGGAGGTACACCGCATGGATGCCCGACGGGGCCGTGGATCCCTCGAGCGTTGCCCAGCTTCGCGCGACGTAAGGCGTCGCAGCATAGACGATCAGGGCACATACGGGCAGGATGAATGCGTAAATACCGACCAAATCCAGTCGCGCCTTTTGGCGTGGCGTCAGGCGACTGTAGAAAATATCGACACGCACATGCCCATCGATCAGCCAGATCGCGCCGCCCGCGAGCAGAAACATCGCCGCGAAGAGATATAGTCCGCTCTCCTGCAGCCAGATGAAGTTCACGCCCAAAATATTCCGTGTAAAAACAGTAATCGCTTTGACAAAGACGAGGATCAACCCGCTGATCGCTGAAATCCAATAGGCGCCATGAACGATGCGTTCAAAGGCTGAAGAAAGGGCGGCGTCCATCTTGGAGAGCGCATGCAACCCGAGAACGGGATGAAACGGGAGCAGGAAGATCAGCCCCAGGAGAATATAGAGGACGATCAGCATCAAATCTCGAAAAGGGTCCGGCGCGCCGCCATATAGGCCTCGTCAGAGATTTCGTTCCACGCAGTTGAGGCCACCATCGCTTCGCGATAGCTCTCGAAAATCCGTCGTGAAATGTCGTCCGTCTCCGATATCTCCGCCAAGATGTCGCGCGTGTGACTGGCAAGGACACGGAGGATTTCGTCGGGCATGCGGCGAAGCTCGACGCCGTGTTCCTCCAGCAAAACCTTCAATGCCTGACCGTTCCGTGTCGAATAGGTCGCGAGATTGAGATGGTTCGCGGCGCGCGCTGCGTTTTGAATGATCGACTTCTCTTGCAGCGTCATATCTGACCACACATCGAGATTGACGCCGACGGCCAGTTGCGCGCCAGGTTCGTGAAAGCCTGGCCAGTAGTAATACTTGGCTTCGCGATAAAAACCTGAGGCCAAGTCATTCCAAGGGCCAACCCACTCGGTGGCATCGATCGCGCCTGATTGGAGCGACTGATAAAGCTCGCCACCCGGAACATTCACCGCTGCCGCGCCCGCGCGCCGCATCACTTCGCCACCGATACCAGGCATGCGGATTTTTAGCCCAACCAAATCGTCTAAGGTGTTCACTTCGCGCTTGAACCAGCCGCCCATTTGGTGGCCCGTATTGCCCGCGGCGAAGGGTTTGATGTTGAATTTGGCGGCAAGCTCGTCCCACAATTGTTGCCCGCCGCCGACTTCTGTCCAGCCCATTTGTTCAACGGCCGTAAGGCCAAAGGGCACGGCGGTGAAGAAAGGATAGGCGCGCGATTTGCCGGTCCAGTAATAATCCGCCCCATGATAAAGGTCTGCGCTGCCACCCGAGACGGCGTCAAAGGCATCAAAGGCGCCAACAAGTTCGCCCACGGCGTAAATTTTCACGCGCAATGCGCCGCCGGACATTTCGGTGATGAATTGGGCGGTCAGCTCTGCCGCGTCGCCAAGTCCGGGAAAATCCTTCGGCCAGGTCGTGACCATGCGCAGCTCGCGCGCGCGAACCGAACTCGATCCAGCCGCCGACGCGCCTGATTGCTCGAGCCGCTCGGCGCAGTCGCAGCCGGCCAATGCAGCGGTCGAGGCCAAAGCGCCCGTCGTCATAAAGCGGCGGCGGTCCAGCATTAGAACTTTCCTCCCATTCGTCTGCGCCCATTGACAGATCAGGCGATTTTTCAACGAATTTCTGGGGGGTGTACGCGGTTAGGGGCTGTCAGGGAAGAACCGGCGACGTTCTTCTTCGCGAAGCGTCGCTGGCCGCTCGCGGCCGATCACGTGCTGGAGCTGCTGTGCGTTGCCTTCGCCAAAGAGATAGCCGGCGGCGCTGCCCCAGCTCTCAGCGACGTATCCCTGAAGCATCACCAGCCCGTGCTTGTTGCGGCTGTTGAGGCCGTCGGCGCCGCCAGCAAGAACGAGCTTTTCGCGCAAATACCGGCGGTAAGGGACCAGGAGGTGACCAATCCCGCGTCGCCACCGCGTGAATTTGCTGAGCTGGTGCGTCGTGACCAAGCGTGTGGCCGCCAGACGACCTTGTAAAAATCGCTCGCGCCGCATCCCTTTCAACGTCGAGGGGCTGAGCAACGCAACTTCAGCGTCTTCTTGATAGTAAATCAGGCCGCCATTGCTCTTCACGCTATCTGAGATGCGCCAATTGCTCACATGGCTGTCCAGATCGCTGCCGAAGGTTTCCAGGGCGGATTTTCTGAACACCGCTGTCCGTGACGGGACAATATCAACTGGCCCCGTGCCGGTATTGTTGAGCGCCACGAGTTGCGGCAGCAGCGCTGCCCATGAAGCGCCACTATTCGGGTTCGCATTCGCAAGACGCGGGATCATGATATCGAATTTGGTGTCTTCGTCCGTCTTCAACACGGTTTCCGCGAAATCGCGTGCAGGGCGCGCATACCAATCGAGAAATGCAATCAACGGGGCCTTCGCCGCCTGAAACGCTGCCGTGATGGTGGCCGGTTCCTGCCCCGGTTCTTCGAGGTGGATAAAGCGCGTGTGGCCGAGCGAATTGACGCCCGACAACAGGGCGCGACCTGCCTCGGGATCCGGTCCGATGACGATGAGCTCGGACGAGCGGCAAATCGTTTGCTCAGAAATCGCTTGGATAGTCGCCGTCGCGTGGTGGAAATCCTCGCCAACCAGCATCACAAAGGTGAGAACAATGTCGCCAGCCGCAATCTCTTTGGGCGGTGCCGCTGGGGCGACAGCGCGCGGTGGCGTCAGCGGCGCGGGTGCTTCGTCGAACTGATCGTCGAAGAGGCCCTTAAGCCCATGATCCTTTGTATCCATATATTTCTACATAAGGCGGGAGCCACACCGAATCGACACCTTAATGTTTGGTTCTTTTGTGAATGGGCTCACGTCTTGGGACGGCGCGGTCGGCGCTTTAACTTTGTGTCTGAGGGGGCAGGACCATCCGGTTCCCTATTTGAGCCCTTTTTTGCCGTTGGCTTGCCTCTGTGGCGCGACGGCGCAGATTTCGCGTTTTTGCGGTCAGCGCCCTTTACTGGGCCGCGCTGCGGCTTTTTTGGCCGTCCGGATTTGGTCTCGCCGTCAAGCGGCTCCGACAGCATCTCGAACCGTAATCCGCCTTGCACAGGCACGACTTCTTGCAGCTCGACCTGAACACGCTGCCCAATCGCGTAGATACCGCCAGAATGTTGGCCGACAAGGCGCTGATTTTCTTCTTCGTACCGATAATAGTCACCGATGAGACTTCGCGCGGGCACGAAACCATCCGCGCCCGTTTCATCTAGCTGCACGAAGAGCCCCGCATGGGTGACCCCAGAGACTTTGGCGGCAAATACCGCGCCGATCTGCTTTTCAAGATACGCTGCGAGAAAACGATCCTGTGTCGCACGTTCAGCGCTGACGGCGCGTCTCTCGGTCGTGGAGATATGCTCGGCTGTTTTCTGTAAGCTGATTTTGTCGTGGGCTGCGCCGCCCGGACCAAGGCGAAAGGCGTCGACCAGCGCGCGGTGGACCGTCAGATCCGCATATCGGCGAATAGGCGAGGTGAAATGGGCATAACGCGTCAGGTTGAGGCCGAAATGGCCCAAATTGTCCGTGTCATAAATCGCTTGTGCCTGTGTGCGGAGAATGGCCAAGGAGACAAGGTCAACTTCATCCTTCGCCTCGGCTTTTTCCAAGATGCGATTAAAGGCGATGGGTTTAAGAACCTGTCCCTTGGGCAGTGAGTACCCTAAGGTCTCGAGATATAAGCTCAATGCCTCAACCCGCTCAGGCGCTGGCGCGTCATGAACGCGATAGATCAGGGGACGTTTCTTTTTCTCCAGCGCCTCTGCGGCACAAACATTCGCGGCGACCATCATCGCTTCGATGAGCTTATGGGCGTCAAAGCGGTCCTTCGTTTGCACACTATCGACTTGGCCATCAGCATCGAGAATGATTTTCCGCTCTGGCATGTCGAGGGCCAGGGGCGAGCGACGCTCAAGGCCGCGGCGCATCGCCCCATAGGCTGCAAACAACGGGTCGATCACGTCATCTTTGAGATGGCGCGTCCGGTCGGTGAGGGCGCCGTTGGCCGCCGCTTGAGCTTCCTCATAGGAAAGCCCAGCTGAGCTTTTCATGAGTCCACGGAAAAAACGATGCTTCTTGATCGCGCCTTCGGCCGAGATGAACATCTCGCAGCAAAGGGCGAGGCGGTCTTCACCGGCTTTGAGGGAACACAGCCCGTTCGAGAGGACTTCGGGCAGCATTGGGACGACGCGATCAACAAGGTATACGGAGTTGCCGCGCCGTTCAGCCTCGCGATCGAGCGCGCCGCCGGGACGGACGAAATAGCTGACATCGGCAATCGCCACGATGATGCGCCATCCCTCGCCATCCGGTGCGGCGAAAACGGCATCGTCATGGTCTTTCGCGTCCGCCGGGTCGATGGTGATCAGCGGCAACGTGCGAATATCTTCGTATTGGGAGGTGTCCCCAATCTTCGCCTTCTCGGCTTCGTCAATCACCGCTTGCGGAAATTCAGTGGGGATATCGTTTTGGACGAGGGCGATCAGTGACCAGTTTTTCGAGGCGCCAATATCCCCCATCACTTCGCGAATGCGCGCGCGATGGGGGCCGTAACCGCGACGGTGCTGCACTTCTGCCCACACCAGGTCGCCGTCTGCAGCGTCGCCGATATCGGTCGCACTGACTTCGAAGGCGGAACCGCTTTTCCGGTCGACGGGCTCAACCAGGCCGCCGCGACGGGTTTTCCGAAACACTCCCAAGACCCGTGTTGCGCCTTTCCCTAGCGCTTTGATGGGCTTGGCGAGATAAACCCCCTCCGTGCCGGCGTTCACCCGTCCCAAGAAACGGTCGCCGACGCCGAGCGGCGGTTTCAGCTTCTGCGCCGCCCGATCGGTCAGAATGATGCGCGGGGCGGGCTCGACGGGCTTCCCGGCGCCTTGGGCGCAAACGAGGTCGCCGTTTTCGTCGGTCTCGGTGATATCAAGGACGAGAACAGGGGGCAGGCCCTCATGGGTGGCCTCTGCGCGCCGGCCATGCAGGGAGAGAAGACCGTCGGCCTCCATTTTCTTCAACATTCCGCGAAGCGCCGCGCGGTCGGGACCTTTGATGCCGAACGCTTTCGCGATCTCCCGGCGGGCGGGCGCGGGTTCGCCAAGCTTTTCAGCGGATTTTATAAATTCCAGGATTTCTTCGGGTGCGGGGAGCTGCGCCATGCGCCCGCCTTGTCACGGAATGCGCGGCGCGGCCAGCCTGCCAGCAGTGGCGCCTTAGGCCATGCCCGTCATCAGCTTGTCCCGGCGATAGGCGTCGACCTTGCCGAAGGTTTCCTTGTGCGCATTGTAGATGTGAGGCGGGTCAAGATTAAGGTCGGCCCGCACATCCTCGATATCCATTTCGAGATAGGCGTCCCAATCTTTGTCCATGATCCACTTGGCCTTTTGCGAGCGCTTTTCGGCTTCGCGAATACAGGCGAGGACGGGAAGCTTCGGGTAGACCGTCTTCTCTTTGATGCCGACGGCCCATCCCATGGCGCGCCCGCTTGCAAGGCCCAGCTGCACGCCTGCGAAGGCGAAATTGCAGCCTTCGCCAACGAAATCACGCCCATATCCGCCAACGACGTGGATCATGTCGTGGAGTTGGAACGAGGTGCGCATGAACTCTTTGCGGTGCGGTTCGAGGTGCAGGGTCCGGATATTCGCTTCGACTTCGATGTCGTAAAGCCCTTTTGCGCTCAGGCCTTCCGCCTTCATGAACCGATAATACACATTGCCCAATGTGTTCGGCGGCAGAGCAGAAAGGCGTGCATCGTCTGAAAGCACTTCAATCAGATTGAAGTCCTTTTCGATCCGCTTCTTGCCCTCAGGCGATTCCGCGTAAATCTTGAAGTTTCGCTCCATTTGCGGGCCGCAAACAGCGTCGAAATATTTAAAGGCTTGAACCGAGTCTTCCTTATTCATCATATAGCGCCACATCGCGACGGCGCCGGTGCGGTAGTTTCGGTCTAGCGGAAATGTGTCGTAGCGAACTTCGGTCATATTAAATTACACCGATGAAGGTCAAAAACACGTGCATCATGACGCTTTCTGCGCTCAAAAGCTAGTCATTAGGACAATGTTAAGTCTGTCACCGACATCTTGATTCACGTCTGATTCAGAATGTTGGAGGTCTGACATGCGCCAGTCGACGCTGACGGTTTCGAGCTTTGCCATCGTTGCGCTTGCCGGCGCGGCTATTGCCGACGCGGCGAGGGCCCAGGCTGTGCCTGTCTCTTACCCAACGGATCCCGGTTTCGATGCCGCCTATTATCCCGCAGCGCCCAAGGGCACTGAACGCGTGGTGGGCGAGGCGGCGGTTGCTGTCGCCGAGCCGATGGCATTGAGTTTCGTTCAAGCCGACCCCTACGCTCGCGACCCGATCTATGAGATCGGCGCGCGTCGCAGCATCGAAGTGGGGGCGGGGGACACGGTGTATGCCGTCGCCCGCCGCTTTGGGTTGGCGCCGACAGACATTATTAAGGCGAACAATCTGAGCGCGCCTTATACCCTCAAAATCGGTCAGGTCTTGGTCTTGCCAGAGACGGCGACGGCGCAGCAGACAGCAGCGGCGCAGCCGGCCCCAGCACCGACGCGCCCTGCGCCGGCGCCTAAGCGCCAGGCCATGCCGCAGCCGATCCCGGTGTCATTCGCCGCGGTGAATGAAGAGCTGCCAAAAGGCATTTATCGCGTGCGCCCTGGCGACACGCTTTATTCTTTGTCGAGACGGTTTGAAGTGCCACTCGAAACCCTCGCGGCGACCAATGGCATCACGGCGCCATACTCACTGGCGATTGATCAGCAATTGGTCATCCCGGGTGCAGCTGCTGCAGCCGCCGCGACGACACCAGCGGCACCAAGCAGCGCGAGTGAGGCTGCCCGGCAATCTGAGAACGACTCGATCCTTGTCAGCAAAACCCCAGGCTCACGTTTCGCGTGGCCTCTTCGGGGCGACATCGTGATGGGCTTTGGCGTGAATGATGGCGGTGTGCGGAATGATGGCATCAATATCGCCGCGCCGGTCGGTGCGCCTGTCCGCGCCGCGGCCGATGGTGAGGTCGTCTATACCGGGGCTGAGCTTGAAGGTTATGGCAATCTGCTCCTGATCCGTCACGAAGACGGCTGGGTTTCAGCCTATGCGCACACGGACACGATCTTGGTGGAGAAGGGCGAGAAGGTTCGCCAGGGCCAAGTGGTGGCCAAGGTTGGCAAGACCGGCGCCGTCGAACAATCGCAGCTGCATTTTGAGCTGCGTCATGAGCTGAAACCGCGCGATCCCGTTGCCGCGCTGAACGGCACGGACATCAAAGCTACCGTCGCGTTCCAACGCTAAATCGCTCTCGGATGCGGCGCAATGACCGAATAAAAAAGCGGCCCCTCACGGGCCGCTTTGTCGTTTGATCAATCCCACATTTCGATCTTGCGCCCGCTCGGCATCGTGATCGTGGGATATTTCCCCTCTAGCCGCGCAGAGATAATGCCGCGTTTTGCGACGATCATCACCGGGACGTAAGAGAAGGTCTTGGTGCGGACAGCGCCCGGGACGGGGGCAAGGTATACCCACAGATCCCCATCGATATCGCCTTTGTCCTTCTCGCGATATCCGGCGACCTTCACTTGGGTGAGTTTGCACTTATGCGTGAAGCCGGAGAACCGACCTTTCCCGCCTTTGCGCACATCTTCAGTGCCGTCGTCGAACATCACCAAATCAAAGCGCCGGCGGCCATCGAAGACCTCGACGGTGCGGTCGCAAGGGGATTTCCCGTCACCTTCATCCAAAAAGCCGAGCGCGATGAGGGCGGCCATGGGGTCCACCGCGCCCAGGGCCAACTCTTCGGGGACGGGTTCGTAAAAGTCATAAGCCGGTTCCGTCCACAGGCGAATGCGGCGGCCCTGCGGCGCGCGATAGAGCTGAACATATTGCTGATCGTCATCACGCTCATAGTCGTGATTGAAATAGTAGTGGCCATCGATCTCGCCGTCGCGGAACGTGCCGCGTGCGTGGCTGCGCGCTTCCGCGTCTGAGAACCAACGGGCAATGCCGCGTTGCTCCATTCTGTAGTCGACGGCATATCCCTTCGGCCCGCTCTGGGTGTTGAGGAACACGCGCCCGACATCGAACCCGGCGATTTCGCCCTTCAGGGTCACATCATAGGTGATGGCGTTAGCCGGTTTGGAGACCGGCAAAACCTCCAAGCGGCTGGAAACAGGGTCGACAGCGAATAAACGCTGCCAGGCAGCAGAATTCTTATCCGGAAAATCAGTTGCAGACGCTGCACTGATGAGTGTCACAAATAGAAACGTGATGTGAGTACTTAATTTCATCATAGCAGTTCTATCCCGTTGTTTACTCGTCTCAAAAAGACGTCTCATTTTCTCTATGGCGATGCATCTTAAACTTTCGCGAAAAAGCGGATGCGACGCAGTGCTTGACGCTGGGAGACGAGCTGCGTACATGCCGCGTTTTCCGACTTGTGGCCGCATCGGCCCCCCGCGTCTTCGATAAAGAGGTTTCCATGTCTCGTGTATGCGAGTTCACCGGCAAGCGCCCCGTAGTAGGCAATAATGTGTCGCATGCGAATAACAAAACGAAGCGTCGGTTTTTGCCGAACCTTTGCAATGTGACGCTTGAAAGCGATGCGCTGTCGCGCCCCTTCAAATTCCGCATTTCCGCGGCTGCGCTCCGCTCGGTCGACCATGTCGGCGGGCTCGATGCGTTTTTGTTGAAGGCGAAGGACGATGTGCTGTCCGACAACGCGCGGAAAATTAAAAAAGACATCCTTGCGGCGACCGCCAGCTAATCGTTAACGCCAGCCCATTAAAGGGTTGGGTGATGTCTGAATCCGAAGCAGAGCGTTCTTCCGTTGCGGCTGATCAACCTGATCGGCCCACATCAACTATGCGTGCGCCTGCGGCCGTGGAACGGCACCGCGCGCATGAACAGACCATCGCTTATCGGTTTCGTGTGTTTGTCGGTCACTTTGCTGACCGCGCCTTGGTGATCACCGGGCTCAGTCTCGTTTTGCTTCCGCTCTATATTCTCGGCGTCCTCGCCTTGGATCTTCCCTTCACCTGGTTTGATGGCTGGGCCGCGCCAGACGGGTTGAAACCGAGCGCCTGGATGAGCCGCGGCGACATCGCCTTTATCATCAGCGTCTGCGCCATGATCATCATGACGCGGCGCTATGGTGCGCGCCTTGTCGGGCAAGCACAGGGCGCATCTTGGCTTGCGCTCACGGGCGTTTCCGCCCTGATGTTGCTGTACCTGGCGCCGCAATTGACCGCAGCTGACTTCCCCTCAGGTCGTTACGTCATCGGGTTCGTCGTCTCGTGGTACGTCGCCGGGCAAATCGCGATCTACCTCTACCAGATGACGCGGGGTGGGCGGTGGTGGCGCGCGCCGCTCTTGGGGGCGATGGTGGGCCTCATCAGTCAGTCGCTGATCTTTTTTCCCATCGCCATGAGCGCCAGCATCAGCGCGTGGCCCCTTCTTTTCGTTGCGGATCTGACATTGAAAGCGGTGATCGCGGCGGTCTTCCTTGGGGTTTATCGCTTAACCCGGCGACGCGTTCGGCCCCGGCCCGGCCTTGGGGGCCGGTAAGCACGCTTCGCCCTCGTCGATCTGAAGACCCATCAGCACCGTGCGCTGAATATCATTGAAATTGTCGTCGGACAGGAGATGCGCAAAAAGGGTGCCCGCTTGATCACGTTCGACAATCAGGCCCTCCATATTATCGATGCCGTGCAACAGGCTGAACCTTGCGAGTTCAGTCCCCTCGATTGTCATCGGTGAGGCGCCCAGCGATTCCATTGCTGAGGCATCGATACGCACCAGCCGCGCTCTGGGCCCGCGTGCTCTGGAAAAGGCCCGCTCAAGGACAAAAACATCCCCGCTGAGCGGGTCCGTCGCCGCTTCCGTCACGGCAAAGTCGGGGGCCGGACGGTAACGGTGCTCGTGCCAAGTGGTGGCATTGGGCGCCTCGTTGATAAAGAGTCGCGCAAAGCCCTCATCACTGACAAATTCCGTCATCGACAGCAGACGACCGTCTTGAAGGCGGGTGAGGGACTCAAGACCCCGATTGGGGCCGACCTCTGATATTCGTTTTGAGAAGAGCCGCTCATCAGCCAACCAGCTTCCTTCTGCATGTCGAAAGCGCATGATGCGATGATTGCCCTCTATACTGACCAACGCATCGCCGTTCTCCTCTAGCAACAGGCCCTCACTGTCGCCGAAGCGTTTTCCCAGGTCCACGCCGCCCTTATTCTGCAGCGGCTCTTCGCTGAGCGCTGCGATGCTACTCACAAAGCCAAGCTCGTCGCGCGTGATCTTGCCACTGAAGATCCGTCCCGTATCCGCGAGGAGGAAAATCGTGTCCTCACGAATGGCCATGGCCGAAAGCCCACCGAAAGGAGACGGCGCGGTAAGCACATAGCCGCGCGCCAAATTCGTGCAGCCGATATTGACGCCATCCTTGGCCAGCCAGGTGAAGGGCGCCATCGACACGTCAAGCGTCTGTGCACTGACAGGCGCACAAAGCCACCCCGTTATCGCGACAAGCGCGAGCTGCATTTTCTTCATGCCCCGCACATCTCCCCCTTTTGATCTGTGCATCGTGACTGCGTTTTAAGAGGCGCGCCGCCGCGCCGGACGTTGCTGCTCGGCCTCGTCTTCGAATAGCGCGGCGAGTTGCTCCGTCATCGCCCCCGCCAATTGATCGACATCGCCGATTGTCAGGGCCCGACGGTAAAAGCGCGTGACGTCATGACCAATTCCGATGGCGAGCAGCTCGACCGGCGAGGCCTGTTCGATGAACGCAATCACTTCGCGCAAGTGACGCTCCAAATAGCCGCCGCCATTGGTGGATGAGGTCGTGTCATCGACCGGCGCCCCGTCGGAGATCACCATCAAAATCCGGCGCGCTTCGGCGCGACCCAATAGACGCTCATGCGCCCACAACAAGGCTTCGCCGTCGATATTCTCTTTCAACAGACCTTCTTTGAGCATCAGGCCTAGGCTGTCTTTGGTGCGCCGCCAGGGCACGGAAGCAGGCTTGTAAATGATATGTCGGAGATCGTTCAGTCGGCCAGGATTGCGCGGCCGACCCGCTTCGACCCACCTCTCGCGCGACATGCCGCCTTTCCACGCTTTCGTCGTGAAGCCGAGAATTTCAACGCTCACTCCGCAGCGTTCGAGCGTTCGCGCGAGGATATCTGCGCAAATCGCGGCAACGGCGATGGGCCGGCCGCGCATGGAGCCTGAATTGTCGATCAGGAGCGTGACGGTCGTGTCACGGAACGCGTGCTCCTTCTCCTGCTTATAGGAGAGGGGCTGCATCGGATCAGCGACAATTCGGGCAAGGCGTGCAGCGTCAAGAACGCCCTCGTCGAGGTCGAACATCCACGCGCGGTTCTGCTGCGCCATCAGTCGGCGGTGCAGCTTATTGGCCAGCCGGGAAACCACCGCCTGGAGGCTTTCCATCTGTTGTTCGAGGGTTTGGCGAAGCCGTGCGAGCTCGTCGGGGTCGCAAAGCTCCGTTGCCATCGCAACTTCGTCAAACTCAGTTGTGAAGGCGTGATAGCGTTCGCCGAGATCCTCTTGATATTGCGGGGACTGATTGCCGCTCGGCATGCCGTCTTCATCCGCTGCCGAGGACGTCTCGTCGGGCGTGGGCGGCACGTCTGACATGTCGGCGTCGCCTTCTGGCGCCTCGCCGAAATCAGGCATCTCATCAGATGGCGGGCTATCTTCGCCGCCATCATCGTCATCGTCGCCCTCATTCTCCTGATCGTCTTGATCGTCCTCGTCGTCGTTTTCGTCTTCGTCCTCACTCTCATCGTCTTCTTCGTCTTCGAGGCGCTCATCGCCCAGATCCAAATCGTCGATCAGCTTCCGGGCGAGTTTCGAGAACTGTTCTTGATCGGTGCACGCATTTTCGGTTTTGAGCGCATCGAAGGCGTCAGCTGCCTTTTGCATGATGTCGTCGCGCCAGGCGTCGACGAGTTGTTTTGCCGCCTCCGGCACCTGGCGTCCGGTCATCGCTTCGCGCGCGAGAAGGCCGATGATATCGGCGATCGGCACATCCTGCCGATCTTCCATGCGCCGATAGCCTTTTTCGTCGAGCCGTCGCTCAAGCGCAGCGGTGAGGTTGTCGCCAACGCCCGAAAGGGCCGTCGTGCCAATGGCTTCGATGCGCGCGTCCTCCAGTGCGGTGAACACGGCGCGACCCTCGCCATTCATTGGCGCCAATTGCGCGTGAAGTCCTTCGTCATGGTGGGCGAGGCGGAGCGCGGCGAGGTCTGCATGGCCGCGACTGACCGCGACTTTGCCGGCATCCAACCGTCGGGGCGGCAGGGGGATGCGGACATTGGTGCCCGTCACGCGCGGGGCATCACCGCCATAGCCGACCTCGCTCTCCGGATCGGCGGCGATGGCGCGCGTTGCCTGCGCAAGAACGCGCTTAAAACAGTCAGTGGGCGTTTCTGATTGAGCCATAACCAGCGTGATAGCAGTCTTTTTGCGTTGCGATAGGGCCTAGCCGAGCCCGGCGTCGTCTGGTCGCGCAAGATGTCGAGCGAATATGCGGCGCCCCTGCTGTCGTGTGGTGGAGCGAAAGGGTGCCATGAAAATAAATGATCTCTTTCTGTTCTTTTTACACCAATACCGCTTGTGCGCCAGAACAAAACATGCACAAACAAAAGGGGTTGGCGTGAAGACGAATCTTAACGACGAAGGGGCTCGACCATGTCTTCTAATTTAAAAGTCATTGATGGCGGTATGGATAAAAGCAAGGCGCTGGAAGCAGCCCTCTCACAGATAGACAAAGCATTTGGCAAAGGCTCGGTGATGCGCCTTGGCGCACGCGAAGTCGTGAAGATCGAATCGATCAGCACAGGCTCGCTGGGGCTTGATATTGCGCTCGGCATTGGCGGTTTGCCGAAAGGGCGGATCGTGGAGGTCTACGGGCCAGAAAGCTCGGGGAAGACCACGCTCGCATTGCATGTGGTCGCGGAGATGCAAAAGCGCGGCGGCACCGCGGCTTTTGTTGATGCCGAACACGCGCTCGACCCGATTTACGCCAGCAAACTCGGGGTCAATCTCGACGATTTGCTGATTTCTCAGCCCGATACGGGGGAGCAGGCACTCGAGATTGCCGATACGTTGGTGCGGTCGGGGGCTGTGGATGTCTTGGTGATCGATTCGGTGGCAGCGTTGACGCCGCGGGCCGAGCTTGAAGGAGAGATGGGCGATAGCTTGCCCGGCCTTCAGGCGCGCCTTATGAGCCAAGCCCTGCGCAAGCTCACGGGGTCGATTTCAAAGACCAACTGCTTGGTGATTTTCATCAACCAGATCCGCATGAAGATCGGGGTGATGTTCGGATCGCCGGAGACCACGACCGGCGGCAATGCGCTCAAATTCTACGCATCGGTTCGGCTTGATATCCGGCGTATTGGCGCGATCAAGCAACGCGATGAGGTGGTCGGCAACCAGACCCGCGTGAAGGTGGTGAAGAATAAGGTCGCCCCGCCATTCAAGCAGGTCGAATTCGACATAATGTATGGTGAGGGTATTTCGAAAGCCGGCGAGCTGCTCGATCTGGGGGTTTTGGCCAATATCGTTGAGAAATCAGGGAGTTGGTACAGCTACAATTCCGAGCGGATTGGACAGGGCCGGGATAACGCGAAGACGTTTTTAAAAGACAATCCCGAAATTGCTGATTCGATTGAGGCGCAGGTTCGCAAGAATGCAGGCCTCATCGCGGACGACCTATTGGTGGGTCCCGGCGCTGACGACGACGATGACGCCGCTGCAGAAGGCTGATCGCGGCGCGAAACGCTTGGCGGAATCAATAAAATCATGCCGCACTGCGACATGGCGGCCGCAGGGTCTTTCGTCGCAAGATCAATTCGGCTAACGCGCGCCGAACTTTTCGATTTGGTCACGTGGTGCGCCGCGTGACCCTTCAAGCAAAGCAAAACGCCAAATGGGATTTGCCGAAATCGCCTTTCGGGTGTTTGCGATCGCGACGGTCGCCTGGGGTTTAGGAGTTATCCTAGCCCGCAACCCGGTTCACGCTGTGCTGTGTCTGATCATGGCCTTTATCTCCACGGCCGGCCTCTTCGTGCTGATTGGGGCGGAGTATCTCGCCTTCTTATTGGTCGTTGTTTACGTCGGCGCTGTGGCGGTCCTGTTCTTGTTCGTCGTGATGATGCTGGACGTGGACTTTGCGGAATTAAAGGCGGACTACGCCAAATACCTGCCTGTGGGCATTTTGGTGGCCGTCGTGCTGATCGTCGAAATCGGCCTGATCGCGACGTCTTGGACGGGCGGTGTCGATGTCACGCAGGCCCAGAACGTACCAAGTAGTGGCAACAACGCCGAGCAGCTCGGTCAGGTGCTGTACACAGATTACATCCACTATTTTCAGATTGCTGGGTTGGTGCTGTTGGTCGCGATGATCGGCGCCATCCTTCTGACCTTCCGAGAACGGCGCGGGATTAAGACCCAAGATGTCGGCAAGCAGGTGGCGCGTCAGCGTAAAGAGGCTGTCGAGGTCGTGTCTGTGCCGACCGGGAAGGGGATTTAACTCGTGATTGGGTTGAGCGACTATCTCCTCGTCGGCGGGCTTTTGTTCGCCATCGGCGTGGCTGGCATTTTCCTCAATCGGAAGAATGTCATCATTATTCTGATGTCGATCGAATTGATGCTCTTGGCTGTGAACATCAACTTCGTCGCGTTCTCGATGTTTCTCGATAATATTCAGGGGCAGGTATTCGCCTTCATGGTGCTCACCGTGGCCGCTGCAGAAGCCGCCATCGGCCTTGCGATTCTTGTCTCCTTTTTCCGTAACCGCGGCGATATCTCGGTTGAGACCGCCAACACGATGAAGAATTAGACCCTCATGGAAGCATTCATCGTTCTTTTGCCTCTCGCCGGTGCGTTATTGGCGAAACCAGCTTCGACCATCGGCGGTGCGCGCGCCGCAGAGGTTCTGACGACAAGCCTCTTGGTGATTTGCGCCATCCTCGCTTGGGTCACCTTTTTCCAAGTGAGTGCATCGGGCGCTAAAGAAACAATCATTCTGCACACGTGGATCGCGTCGGGCGCTTTTGAGACCAACTGGGCGGTGCGGATCGATCCGCTGTCGTCGGTCATGATGATCGTGATCACCACGGTCTCCGCGCTCGTGCACTTGTACTCCATCGGTTACATGCACGAAGACCCCTCGCGTCCCCGCTTTTTCGCGTATTTGTCCCTCTTCACCTTTGCCATGTTGATGTTGGTGACCGCGGACGATTTGGTGCAGCTCTTCTTCGGCTGGGAAGGCGTTGGCCTCGCCAGCTATCTGCTCATCGGCTTTTGGCACCATAAATCGTCAGCCAATGATGCAGCGATTAAAGCCTTCGTGATGAATCGCGTGGGCGATGTCGGTTTGGCGCTTGGCATCATGGCGATTTTCACCGTGTTCGGCACGGTTCAGTTCGATGGTATCATCACTGCTATTCGCGATGGCGTGGCCTATCCGGTCTGGCGCGATGCGGCGGTGCCCCTCGATGGCCTGCGACTTCAATTCCTCGATCGCAATTATCCGGTTCTCGAGGTGATCGGTGTGCTGTTGTTCATCGGTGCGATGGGCAAGTCGGCGCAGTTCCTGCTGCACACATGGCTCCCTGATGCGATGGAGGGGCCGACCCCAGTTTCGGCGCTCATTCACGCCGCCACCATGGTGACCGCAGGTGTGTTCCTCGTTTGCCGGATGTCCGAACTCTATCACGCGGCGCCCGCGGCGTCGGCGTTCATCACCCTGATTGGCGCAACAACGGCGATCTTTGCCGCCACCATTGGCCTTGTTCAAACAGACATTAAGCGCGTCATCGCGTATTCTACGGCGTCGCAACTCGGCTACATGTTCTTCGCCGCCGGCGTCGGCGGCTACGCCCAGGCGATGTTCCACCTCACAACCCACGCTTTCTTCAAGGCGCTGCTGTTCCTTGGCGCGGGGGCTGTCATCCACTTCTGCCACCATGAACAAGACATGCGGAAGATGGGCGGCTTGAAAGAGCAAATGCCCGTGACTTTCGTGATGATGTTGGCGGGCACGTTGGCCATCACCGGCGTGGGTATTCCCGAGGCGCGCCTCTTCGGCATCCCCTTCGGTTTCGCCGGCTTCGTCTCAAAGGATTATATTCTTGAGGCCGCCTATGACGGAATCGGCGCTGGGCTCAGCTTTGCGACCTATGCTTTTGCCATGGGTCTCTTGGCGGCTGTGCTTACCTCCTTCTATTCGTGGCGCCTGATCTTCCTCACCTTCGATCACAAATGGCGCGCCCCCGATCACGTTCGGAAGCATCCGCATGATGTGCCAAATTCCATGCTGCTGCCGCTGATGCCATTGGCGATTGGTGCGATCATCGCCGGCATGGTGTTCTATAAGCCCTTCGTTGGGGGCAAGGCCGAGAGCTTCTGGGATGGCTCGCTCTATGTCGCGTCGGCCCATCATGGCGAAGCCGGCCACGATACGGGTTACGCATCTGAGACCCACGCGGCAGAAGACAGCCATGGGGAAGAGACGTCCTACGCTGGCGATGGCGCCTCTTCAGAGGCGGGCTATGAAGGGTCATCTCACAGCTACCCAAAATGGGTTTACTGGGCACCTTTCTTCGCCATGGTCATCGGTTTCATCGGGGCGTTCTTCCAGTATCGTCGTGGTTCCAATCCGCTCCGCCAAGGGCTCATCGGCGAGGGGGGGCTACTCTATGGCTTCCTCAAAAACCGTTGGTACATTGATGTTCTTTACCGGATCATGTTCCTTGAGACGGGCAAGCGCCTCGCGCGGTTCTTGTGGAAGGGCGGCGATGAGCGGACGATTGATGGCCTCGGCCCGAATGGGCTTTCCGGGCTCGCCAGTAGCGGCGCGCGAAAATTGGTCCAGATCCAAAGTGGCTACATGTATCACTATGCCTTCATCATGCTTGTCGGTTTGACCTTGGTGCTTCTCTTCGTGCTGCTTGGGGGTGCTTGATGCCACAGCAATACGCTGATCTTCCCTTTCTCAGCATTCTGACGTTCTTGCCCCTCGCGGGTGTCGCGTTCATCCTGCTGCGTCAAATGAATGCGCGCCCTGATGAGCGTGAGGGGGCCGATCGCGCCGCCAAATGGGTCGCGCTTGTCGTCACCAGTTTCACGTTCATCGTCTCGCTTTTCGTCTTCATGCGTTACGATCCGAGCTATGTCGGCTTTCAGTTCGTTGAAGAGCTGCGGTGGATTGGAAATTGTCCTGAAGACGCCGCGGCCGCATGTGGCATAAAATACAAAATGGGCGTGGACGGATTGTCGATCCTCTTCGTCCTACTGACGACCTTCATTCTGCCGATCTGTATCCTTGCCAGCTGGGACTCGATCAAAACGCGGGTCGCTGAGTACATGATCGCGTTCTTGGTCCTCGAGACACTGATTATCGGGGTGTTCTGTGCCCTCGATCTTATGCTCTTTTATGTGTTCTTCGAGGGCTCGCTCATCCCCATGTTCCTGATCATCGGGATTTGGGGCTCGAAGGGTGAGCGGCAGTTGCTGGGCTACACCATCCCGAACCGCGTTTATGCCGCGTTCAAATTCTTTCTTTACACGCTGCTCGGCTCGCTCTTCTTGCTGTTGGCGCTGATCTATATGTACCTCACCGTGGGCACGACAGATATCGTCACCCTGCTGAGCTTTGATTTCGCCGAGAATGCGCAGACCTGGCTGTGGCTCGCCTTCTTCGCGAGCTTTGCTGTGAAAATGCCCATGTGGCCGGTGCATACCTGGCTGCCGGACGCGCACGTTCAGGCCCCAACGGCAGGATCCGTTATTCTGGCTGCGATCTTGTTGAAGATGGGCGGATACGGCTTTGCGCGGTTCTCACTGCCGATGTTCCCTGACGCGTCACTCGATTTCACGCCGCTGGTCTTCACCATGTCCGTGATTGCGATCGTGTACACTTCGCTCGTCGCTTTCGCACAGGAGGACATGAAAAAGCTGATCGCTTACTCCTCCGTTGCGCATATGGGCTTCGTGACGATGG
Organism: uncultured Caulobacterales bacterium; assembly: GCA_964342585.1. GTDB lineage: Bacteria > Pseudomonadota > Alphaproteobacteria > Caulobacterales > Parvularculaceae > Parvularcula. The sequence continues at coordinate 22,664 of CAYFHK010000017.1, forward strand.
GGCTGTTTACGGGCACGCAACAAGGCCTCGATGGCGCGATGTTCCAGATGCTGAGCCACGGTTTCATCTCTGGCGCGCTATTTTTGTGCGTGGGCGTCGTTTATGATCGTGCCCACACGCGCGAAATTGCCGCGTATGGCGGCCTTGTTCAACGGATGAAATGGTTCGCCTTTTTCTTCCTCTTGTTCTCTATGGGCAATGTCGGGTTGCCAGGGCTGTCGGGCTTTGTCGGCGAGATTTTGCCGATGCTGGGCGCCTTCCAGGTCAATACATGGGTTGCGGCACTCGCAGCTCTTGGGATGATCCTGTCGGCGGGCTATGGGCTGCGGCTCTATCGAGAAGTGATGTTCGGGACGATCGTGCATGAGCATCTCAAATCAATTTCCGATCTCAACCGACGTGAAATGGGCCTACTGACTGTTCTGGGTGCCATGGCGCTTTATCTGGGCGTCAACCCGACACCCACGCTCAACACCTTCCGGTCTGCAACGGCTTATGTTGAGGCACGCATGGCCGTGCCCGTCGGCGAGAAACAGCGTTTGTTGAATGAAAGCGCGCCGACAGAGGAGTTGGCCGCAAATGAGATCACTGCCGTGGAGGGTGCTGACTGATGTTTCCAACGGCTGATTTCCAAGCGCTTTTGCCAGAGCTTTTCATCGCGGTCGCTGCGATGGTCCTCTTGGTCGTGGGCGTGAGTCTGAAAAACGACGCCTCACGGATGATCACCACGGTCGGTGCCGCGGTTCTTGTGATTGCCTTGGCAATTTCTCTGACGTCCGGGCAAGGGAATGTGGGCCTCATCTTCGGCGGGGCCTTCGCCATCGACGCCTTTTCACAGTTGGGGCGTGTGCTGATCTATGGCGGTGCTGCGATCACGCTGCTCATGGCCACGGTCTATTTTGATCGTGAAGGGCTGGCGCGGTTCGAATACGCAGTACTCGTTCTTCTCGCAGCCGTCGGCATGGGGATCATGGTCACTGCGCACGACCTTATCGCCGTCTATATGGGCATCGAACTGCAATCGCTGTCCCTTTACGTGATGGCGGCGTTCAATCGCGACTCCCGCCGCTCCACAGAGGCTGGGCTGAAATATTTCGTGCTCGGGGCGCTGTCGTCCGGTCTGCTGCTTTACGGCGCGTCGCTGATTTATGGCTTCACGGGGGCAACGCGGTTCGACGAAATCGCGATGGTGGTCGCCGCTGGCGAAGCGCCGGGGGTTGGTCTTGTTTTTGGTCTCGTCTTCTTCATGGCTGGCCTCGCATTTAAAGTCTCAGGCGCGCCTTTTCACATGTGGACGCCAGATGTTTACGAGGGCGCACCCACGCCGGTCACGGCGTTTTTCGCCGCGGCGCCAAAAATCGCTGCAATGTTCCTTTTCGTCCGTGTGATGATCGAAGGCTTTGGTGGCGCCGTTGAGCAGTGGCAACCGATCGTGTGGTTGATCGCCGCGTTGTCGATGATCGTCGGATCCGTTTCCGCACTCGTCCAAACCAATATCAAGCGACTGATGGCCTACTCGTCGATTGGCCATGTGGGCTACGCACTCATCGGCCTGGCAGCTGGTTCGGAGCAGGGGGTGCAGGGGGTGATCATCTATCTGTCGATTTATCTGCTGATGACGCTTGGCACGTTCGCCTGCATTCTCTCCATGCGACGGGATGAAGGGATGGCCGAAAACATTGCCGATCTTTCGGGGCTCTCACAATCGCAGCCGGGCCTGGCTTTTGCCTTCACCGTTCTCTTCTTCTCGCTGGCGGGAATCCCGCCGCTCTTAGGTTTCTTCGCGAAGCTCGCTGTGTTCACAGCGGGGATCGAAGCAGGGCTCTACGTGCTGACCGTGATTGGCGTGCTGACGAGTGTGATCGCCACGTTCTACTATCTGTCGGTGATACGTACGATTTGGTTCTCTGAACCAGAAGCGGTCTTTGTCGGCGGGCGCGGAATCACCGTCTCGGGTACGGTGACAGCCTCAACCATTCTCATGTTGATTGGCGTGTTTGCGCTCGTGGCGCCGCTTTACTCTCTCGCGCAGCAGGCTGCGGCGGCATTGTTCTAGTGTCGCAAGACAGGAATGGCGTCGCCTCGCGCTCGGGGGTGGGGGATGCCCTTTCGCTTGCCAGTCGTGTCGTCCACACGTCACAAACGGCCTCGACGCAGCTCGATGCGTCGGCGGCTCATTCGACCGGGGTTTTCGTGCCCACCTGGTTCACCACATCGCAGCAGACTGCGGGGGTCGGGCGTCGCGGGCGAGAATGGACACATCCCTCGGGCAGTTTCGCCGGCACGCTTTTGTGGCCGATTTTGCGTGAGGATCAGCGCTTTCCAGCCTTGTTCGCGTTTCTTGCGTCGATGGCGGTTCGCGATAGCTTGGTGAAGGTCGGTGTGCCTGAGCAAAAATTAGCGACCAAATGGCCGAACGATGTGTTGTGCGACGGCGCGAAAATCGCCGGCGTTCTCACCTCGCTGGCGGATCATCCCTCCCGCCCCGCTGTGTTGATCGGCATTGGGGTCAATATCGAAAGCGCGCCGAAACTGGCGGACCGAGCGACGATCAGCGTCATCGAGGCGGGGGGGCAAGTTACCGCGGCCGCCTTGACCGAAATCCTCGACATGGCCATCCGCGCGATCTGGAAAAACTATCGCATCAATGGGTTTCAAGCGGTCCGCGACGCATGGCTCGCCCATGCCGCTGGCGTTGGACAGCCGATTGTGGTGCGATTGGAGAATGAGACCAAGGAAGGCGTGTTCGACGGTCTGACGGCCGATGGCCGTTTGTGCCTTCGGCAGGGTGATCAGATCGAGGAGATCGCGGCGGCGGACGTGTTCTTCGGCCCAAACCGCGCCTAAATGAATAAAAAAGGCGCCGTTCGACCGGGCGCTCTGTGAATGGAGAGGAGAGCGCCGGGTGCTGCTCGCGATCGACGTTGGGAATACGAACACCGTGTTTGCCATCATCCAAGATGGCAAGGCGCTGGCGCAGTGGCGGGCGTCCACATCAAGTCAGTGGACGGCCGATGAATACGCGGTGTGGCTCTCGCAAATGCTATCGATCGATGGGCGCTATCAGTTGAGCGACATTGATGACTGCATCATTTCGACCGTCGTGCCGCAATCCCTCTTTAATTTGCGAAATTTTGCGCGACGATACTGCGGTCGCGAGCCGATCATCATCGACGAGAAGTCCGTGCCCGGCGTTGAAATTCGGATTGACCGCCCCTCCGAAGCGGGGGCGGACCGTTTGGTGAACGCTGTTGGTGCCTACATTCAATATGGGGGCCCACTGATCATCGTGGACTCAGGTACGGCCACCAATTTCGATATCGTTGCAGAAGATGGCGGGTTTCTCGGCGGTGTCATCGCGCCGGGTATAAATCTGTCGATGCAGGCCCTGCATCAGGCGGCGGCACGCTTGCCGCGTATCGCCATTGAACGGCCGCCAAAAGTCATTGGGACAACCACGGTCGGCGCCATGCAATCTGGCGTCTTTTGGGGATATGTCGATTTGATTGAGGGGCTGATTAAGCGCATCAAAGCCGAGTTTGGGCGCCCGATGAAAGTTGTGGCAACCGGCGGAATTTCCTCACTTTATCAAGGCGCATCTGATGTGATCGACGTGTTCGATCCGGATCTCACGATCCGTGGTCTATCAGAAATCGCGCGCCGTATACGGACAGGTGAACAAGCGTAATGCAAGACGAGTTTATTTTCCTCCCGCTCGGTGGATCGGGCGAGATCGGCATGAACATGAATTTATTCGCGCTCGGCCCGCCCGATGCGCGCGAATGGATCATGATCGACTGCGGCGTAACGTTCGGGGGGGACGACACACCCGGCATCGATTTGATTACGCCGGACCCCGCCTATTTGCTCGATGATATCGACGAAGGAGGCACTTTGCTGGCGATGGTGCTGACCCATGGCCATGAAGACCATATCGGCGCTGTCGCCCATCTTTGGCCGGATTTCGAATGCGATATCTACGCAACGCCTTTCACGGCGGAGCTTGTGCGGCGAAAATTTGCCGAGCTCGGGATCAAAGACGCACCCATCAAAGTCATCGATCTCGGCGCGCGGTTTGAACTTGGAACTTTCGACCTCGAATTCATCACGCTGACCCATTCTATCCCAGAACCGAATGCCGTAGCGATCCGTACACGGTTCGGTACAGTCTTGCATACAGGTGACTGGAAGATCGATCCCACACCTGTGTTGGGGGAGGTGACCGACCGCACCACGCTCGAAGAGCTGGGCAATGGCGGCGTGATGGCGATGGTGTGTGATTCAACCAATGTCTTCTCAGAGGGCACTTCTGGTTCGGAGACGGAGGTCGCACGTACGCTTTCCGGATTGATCAGTGAGCAGACGGGGCGAGTTGCAGTGACCACCTTTGCGTCGAACGTCTCGCGCCTTGTTTCGGTGTGCCGCGCCGCCCGGGATGCCGACCGATCGGTCTGCTTGCTTGGTCGCTCCATGCTGCGCATGATCGATGTGGCCCGCTCGGTGGACCTCATCCCTAACGGGATCAGTTTTGTCGAGCCGAATGAGGCCGGATATCTGCCTCCCGACAAAGTGCTTTATCTGTGTACGGGATCACAAGGGGAAGAGCGGGCCGCGCTCGCGCGCATCGCGCGGGGGGACCATCCTGATTTGGTGCTCGAGGAAGGGGATACTGTGATCTTCTCCTCAAAGGTCATTCCCGGCAATGAACGCGGCATTTACGATCTGATGAATGCCTTCGTCGATGGCGGCGTCGACGTGATTTCAGAAACGGATGCCTATATCCACGTATCAGGCCATCCGTGTCGCGATGAATTGCGTGCAATGTATGCCTGGGTGAAGCCTGCCCTTTCGATCCCGGTGCATGGCGAGGCCCGCCATCTTAAAGAGCATGCGATTCTGGCGAAATCGCTCGGCGTGCCGAACGCCATCGTGCCGCGAAATGGCACCATGGTGAGGCTAGCGCCGGGCGAGCCGAGAATCATCGACGAAGTGCCGTCGGGTCGGCTTTATGTCGATGGGCGCATCTTGCTAGCCGAAGGCGACGGGGTGATCCGCGCGCGTAAGCGTCTTGCAGAAGAAGGCGTCATCGTTGTCGCGCTCGCTTTCGATAAGAAGAACAAGTTGGTTGATGCACCGCAGCTCTTCCTCAAAGGGGTGCCAACGGAAGATAATGACGGTGAAGCTTTGGCGGAGCTGATTGAAGACGCCGTTCGTGATGTGATGGCAACCATCGGGCGTGGGAAGTTGAGCGATGACCGCGACGTGGAAAATGCCGTTCGCCGGGCCATCCGTGCCGAGATTTATCCGCGCTGGGGCAGGCGCAGTGATATCGCCGTATTGATTAGTCGAGGCTGAGGATGGGTGTCGCTGGAAGCATCGTCACATTCTTGATCCTTTGGTGGGTCGTCTTCTTCGCGGTCTTACCGATGCGCGTTCGATCGGTGTGGGAAGACGAAGCGAAGCCGCAGGCGAAGGGCGTCGACCGCGGCGCCCCCATCGATCCCAAATTGTGGTTCAAAATCAAACGAACGACATGGGTGACGGCAATCGTGTTTGTCGTTGTCTTCGTGGTGATCAATTCTGGCGTGATTTCGTTCGAGCGCTAGCGAGCGAAAGGGCGCCACACCGGTCTTTTCGTTTGAACTGCCGCGGGCGCACGTGGTATGCCCGCGGGCGTTTTTCCCCCATCTCTCACAAAAGGAGCCGCCCATGGCCGAGCCGACGCGTCCATCGCAAGCTCAGACAGAACCGCCGGCTCCCGTCATGCCGCCACCAAACGATGAGGCCATCGTTGACGATGAAGCGCATGAGGATGATGCGGCGAGCGCAGCGTTAGATACCCGCTTCTCGCTCACGCCAGAATTCGTCGATGCGGTCGAAACGGCCGTCGAAGAAGACGACGACACTGAAGTCAAACGTCTGTGTGAGGACGTCCGCGCCGCGGATGTTGCGGACCTGATCGAGCAGCTACCCGAAGATTCGCGGAAGGGATTCGTTACTCTCCTCGGCGATGATTTTGATCCGAGCATCCTCGCCGAAATCGAACCGGGTGCACGTGATAGCGTAATCGAAGCCTTGTCCGTCGAGCGTTTGGCTGAGGCCATCACGGAGCTCGATACGGACGAAGCCACCTTCGTTATGGAGGATATGTCCGAGGAGGCGCGGGCGGAGCTCTTGGCAGAGTTGCCGGTGGCCGATCGGGTCGCCCTCGAGGCCGCGCTCGATTACCCCGAGGAGAGCGCGGGCCGCATCATGCAGCGCGACGTTTTCGCCGCGCCCTCATTCTCGACTGTTGGGCAAATCATCGATCGGTTGCGGTCTGCGGAGAAATTGCCTGATCTCTTCTACGAAGTTTTCGTCATCGATCCCGCTTTCAAGGTGCTGGGCAGCGTCGCGCTGTCTCGCTTTTTGAAGGCGCCGCGCGATACGAAGATCACTGAATTGATGGATGAGGATGCCGTCCGTGTCCGGCTGGATATGGACCAAGAAGAGGTCGCCTACCTCTTTGAGAAATATAACCTCATCTCCGCGCCCGTCGTGGACGAGGGCGATCGTCTTGTCGGCATGGTGACGGTGGACGACGTAGTCGAAGTTGTCCACACCGAGGCAGACGAGGACATGCTCTCACTCGGTGGTGTCGACCCGACAGAGAACAGCCTATCGATCCCTGTGCAGAAGATTGCGCGGTCGCGGTTCACCTGGCTGCTCGTGAATTTGGGCACAGCCATCTTGGCATCCGCCGTGATCAGTCTCTTCGATGCCACGATTTCGCAAGTCGTGGCGCTGGCGATCTTGATGCCCATTGTTGCGTCCATGGGCGGCAATGCGGGCACGCAGACCCTCACCGTTGCCGTTCGGAATTTGGCGACCCGTGATTTGACCGCGTCGAACGCGCTGCGGATCGTGGGCCGCGAGACCGCAGTGTCCTTTATCAACGGGATTGCCTTTGCGATCCTTCTCGGGGTCACGGCGGGGTTTTGGTACGGCCTCACGCCGGGCGGCAGCCAGTCAGATGGCGTCATCCTCGGCTTGGTGCTGGCGGCGGCCATGGTCATTACCATGCTCGCGGCGGGACTTTCCGGGATTCTGATCCCGCTTGGGCTTCAGCGGGCAGGGGCAGATCCGGCCGTCTCCTCAGCCGTTTTCGTCACCACCGTGACCGATGTGGTCGGTTTTTTCGCCTTCCTTGGCTTTGCCGCGATTTTTCTCGTCGGCTGAGGGCGTTTAGGGACGCCCGGTTCTACGGGGCGACGCCGTTCCCCACATCACTTTCTGCAATGGGGTCGATCCGCAAAATGAGAATTGGCTCGACCGGCACCTCACTTTCAAACCGGACCGTGCCGCGTTCCGCTGGCCCCGTTTCCACTGCGCCTATCGCATCGGCGACGTCCATGCCCGACACGACCTCGCCAAACACGGCATAGCCCGCATCGAGTTTGTAGACGTCGCCTGTCCGGTCGAGGTTCGGGTTGTCTTGCAGATTGATGTAGAACTGCGAGGTCGCGCTATCGGGCTCATCGTACCGCGCCATGCCGAGGGTGCCGCGCGTGTTCTTCAGCCCATTCGTCGCTTCATTGACGATGGTATCGCGTGTCGCGCGCTGCGACAGGAAGCGTGAATAGCCGCCGCCTTGGATCAAAACGCCATCGATGACGCGATGGAAAATCAATTGATCGTAGAAGCCGCTCGTCGCGTATTCGAGAAAATTTTGGGTGGAGATGGGCGCATCCTCTCGAAAGAGCGCCACATCGATGATGCCCAGCGAGGTGGTGATGCGGGCGTAGGCGGCCTCATCGATGGATGGTGGATCACCGGCCGGCTGCGCTGCCGCGGTCGGGAGGAAAAACAGGGTCAATAAGCAAAAGACAGGAACTCGCATTACGCGATAATGTCTGGAAACAGCTCGTCCCGCAAACGCGCGATTTCGTCCTTTAGCATGAGCTTTCGCTTCTTGAGGCGCTGGATGGTGAGCCGATCATAGGGCATTCGCTCTTCCAAAGACGCGATCGCGGTATCCAGGTCGCGATGCTCTTCTTCGAGCTGTGCGATTCGCAGTCGGATGGCCTCATCATTCGCGGCATCCTCGTTCGCGGCGGCTTTGCCCGCGTCTGGATCTACCGATGCGTCTCTTCCGCCAACCACGCGAAAGCGCGAACGAGGGGGCGTCTCATCTTCCTTATCCGACACCAGGTGGGGTGACCTCCGCCAACACGGTCTGAACGATCCGCTCGAAAAGGGTCGAGGGGGCGACCGGATCTCCCTCATTGACGAGGAGCGGCGGTTTTTCAAGGGATCGTGTGCTGGCCGCGAAATGTGCACGCGCGGCCATGGCAGGCGAAGTCTGAGAGGCCTCGGGTGGCGGACCTGCGACGGCGAAGGTCTCCCGCGCGAGCCGATGCTGGATGAGCTGTTCACCAGACAATTCGATCTCCAGCAACGCGCGGCGGAGTCTTTGCAGTTCCGTATGCGGATAGCCAACTTTCGGGGCACTTAAGAAGCGCCGAACTTCGCGTAATCTCTCAACCGCGTAGAGGTTAAAGTCACGGACGCTTTCGATAACGGTGCCCACGGCCTCATCGGCGAGCAGCCATCCGCATTGCCCGGTCCAGATACACCACAAAATCACATTCACATTCATGTGGTGCCGGTCCTGCAGCAGCATGCAGTCCTCGCTTACCCCGTCTTGCCCGTAGGCTTTGAGGCTCCACTGCCAAAAGGCATCGGGGGCCGTGTCTTCCGTAATCGCGCCGCGCGCTGAGGTCATGTCACTTTGCCCTGGCTCGCCGATGTTGGGTCGCTTTCACCCCACCGACGTAGGGCGTCCGTTTCAACGTTCACGTAATCCAACGCACGAAGAACCGATTGGTCGACAAGATCTTCGATACTGCTTGGGTTGGCGTAAAACGCGGGAAGGGGCGGCGCGATGATGGCGCCCATTTCGGCCAGCGCTGTCATCGTGCGCAAGTGCCCAAGGTGAAACGGAGTTTCCCGCACCATCAACACCAACGGCCGGCGTTCCTTTAGGCAAACATCAGCCGCGCGGGTGAGCAGGTTCGATGTCACGCCGGTGGCGATCTCTGACATCGTTTTGATCGAGCAGGGCGCGATGATCATGCCATCGGTTTGGAAAGAGCCCGACGCGATAGACGCGCCAACATTGCCAATGGGGTGGGTTTCATGGACCGGGGGGAAGCTGTGTTCCTTGCCCAATTCATAGGCCATTGTCATGCGCGCGGCGCCGGTGACGATCAGGTGCGTTTGCACCTGTAGCTCGTGCAAATGGTGCAACAATCGATGCGCGTAAATGCTGCCCGAGGCACCCGTCACGCCAACGACCACACGCTTTGGCCGATCACTCATCGCTTGTCTCCATCGCTCTTTTCGCCCTCGCGTTAACCTAGTTGCGCAACTGCAAAAAGTGCGTCTCGTTAACCACTTTCCTCGTGACTCTCGTAACCGTCGGATGTTCTCATCTGGTTGTCACAACGCTCGAAAGGAGAGTCTAATGACGATTGATGCGCGCCTTGAAAGCCTCGGCCAACGCCACCGGCAACTCGATGCTTTAATTACTGAGGAGACGCAACGACCGTATCGGGATGAGACCCTTTTGCAGCAATTGAAACGACGAAAGCTGGCGATCAAGGATGAAATGTCGACGCTCGCCATTCAGGCGGTTCCAGATGATGAGGAACCCTTGCGGCATTAGCGGTTGAACGGTTCCCTTGTTTCATCCCCCTTTTCACGCGTACGAGCCCCGGCATTGTCCGGGGCTTTTTCGTCTCCCGCGTTACATGGACATGGTGCCAGCGATGTGGCGCGAGAGGTTTTTGAGGAGCGGTTCGAATGAGCGGGCGCAGTGTGATTGTCACCGGGGTTGCCAGCGGAATTGGCCGTGCAGCGGCCCTGAAATTCGCCAAGTCGAAGGACCGTCTGATCCTGACGGATGAGGATGCGAGCAAAGGCGCGCGCATCGCCGAGGAAATCACGGAAAAGGGCGGCACAGCGAGCTTCATCGAGGCGGCGCTGCATAAAAAGCTCGATGTCCATAACATCGTTGCCGAGGCGCTCGACACCTATGGCGCCATCCATGTGCTCGCGAATTGCGCCTCCCATTTCTTCGCGGCCCCGCTGCTTGAGACCACCGAGGAGGATTTCGACCGTGTGGTGGACCAAAATGTCCGCTCCGCCTTTTTGTTGAACCGCGCGGTGGCGCGCGCGATCATCAAACAATCGGCAGATCAATCTGATGGCGGGGTCGATACCGCGCGGTCAGGGGCCATCGTGAATGTGGTCTCGAACGAGGCGGTGACCGCCGCCGCGGGGCACACGCTTTACGCGGCGACACAAGGCGCGATTGTGCAGCTGACCAAGGGCGTAGCACTCACCCTGTCGCCCTATGGCGCGCGGGCCAACGCCGTGGGCGTTGCCGGCATCAAATCCGATTTCGACGACGTTGAGGCGCAGACACGGGAGGATCGCCAAGCGGTGATCGACGAAACCCCGCTCGCGCGTCGCGGTGAGCCCGAAGAGGCCGCAAATGCCGTGCATTTCCTCGCATCCGATGAGGCCTCTTTCATTACCGGCCAGACCGTCTTCGTTGATGGCGGGCGCTTGGCCCAACACCGCAAAAGCCCGCAGAGCTAACGAATTGCGCTCATGATGCGCGTGTCGAATTGCGCCGGCGGTCTATTTTGACGATAACCCTCTTAACGATGTTGTCGGGTGAGATGCCGCTATGGTCATGAAACGCTTGAAAAACCGCCTTAGCCTTGCCGCCGCAGGGCTTTTGAGCCTCGGCCTCGCCGCCTGCGCTTACAATGAAGAGCTGGGCCGCAATCAGCTGCTGTTTGGCGCCTCGCCGCAGCAAATGGCGCAAGCCGCTTCCGGCGCTTGGAACGACATCAAACGCCAACAGCGCGTCAGCAACGATCCGCGATACACATCGCGCCTCAATCGCGTTGCGCCGAAAATTATTCGCGCTGCCGGCGGCAACCCCGCCGAATGGGAATACCTCGTCTTTGCCAGCGATGACTTGAACGCCTTCGCGCTGCCCGGTGGAAAGATCGGCATCTACACGGGCATCATGGACATCATGGAGAACGACGCGCAGCTCGCCGCCGTTGTTGGCCACGAAGTTGGGCACGTGAATTATCGCCATGCGGCCGAGCGGTCTAGCCAGGGCATGCTCGCACAATTGGGGCTCGCGGCGGTGACCATCGCTGGGGCGAGCCAATGCTCTGGCTCACAAAGTGCGGCGGAGCGCCAGTCCTGCGAGCAACGCGCGGGCATGATGGTTCAAGCTTTCGGTCTCGGCGCCGTCTACGGGGCGATTTTGCCGTATTCACGCACCCATGAGCTCGAGGCCGATAGTGGTGGCCTGCGCTATATGGTGCAAGCTGGATATAATCCGTGTGAGGCGATGGACTTTTGGCGGAACATGGCGAATGCCAGCGCGGGTCAGGCCCGGCCGCCAGAGTTCCTTTCAACGCACCCAGCGAGTGACACCCGGATCGACAACCTTCGGGCAGACGCGCGGCGCCTTGGCTATCAGTGTCGCTAACCCTTGATCGGGTTTGCGTACCGGAATTCGATCTTGATCTGGTCGATCGCACGGCCTAGATCGCGTGGCTCTTCAGTATTGGCTTGCCTGCCGCCTTAGCTCAGTTGGTTAGAGCGCTAGATTGTGGATCTAGAGGTCCCCCG
>CAYFHK010000018.1:0-33205 GCA_964342585.1 uncultured Caulobacterales bacterium
TCGCCTGTCTCGGCATGGACGAGCTGTCGGAAGAAGACAAATTGACCGTGGCCCGTGCACGGAAGGTTGAACGCTTCCTGTCGCAGCCCTTTGACGTGGCTGAGGTCTTTACCGGCAGCCCGGGCATCCAGGTGCCGCTCGAAGACACGGTGCGCTCGTTCAAAGGCCTCATCGCTGGCGAATACGACCATCTGCCAGAGCAAGCCTTCTACATGGTCGGCTCCATCGAGGATGCCATCGCGAAGGCTGAGAAAATGGCTGAAGCTGCGTAAGCGCAGCTCTGTTCGGTTAAATTCAAAAACCCGTCGCGGTTACCGCGGCGGGTTTTTTATCGTTTCTAGGCGAGCTGTATCGAACTCGAGCCGAACGAGCGGTCAATTCGTCTAGCGCAGCAATCGCTCACCCGGCGCTCGAGAGTGATCTTTCGCCTTGCTATCGCCAGTTCCCGACGCGACCATTGAACAGTCGTATGTTTAATCGCCTTGGCCAGAGTGAACGCTCCAATGTCAATCCGAGTTTTTTCCTGGACATCCCCTGGCTTCGTTGTCGACCTGAAAGACCATTTGTATTCCTTCGAAGATGCCTATGAGATTTGGGATTTTCTTGAGCGGGAATTCTCTTTTTCTGAAATCGACAAGATCGACGCACCGACAGATTTAATCTTCTCGGCGACATGTGGAGAAAATCAGGTGCAATTTTTGTATGCCCATCCTGATGAGGCGGAGCTTTTGATCATTGGGCGCTCGGCTAGAGATGCAGCATTCTCTTTTGCTGAGGCTCTAGCGAAGAAGTTCGCTACCCGGATCGAAGACAGAACGGATTTGAGCAGGGCTGCCTCCCTTCTCACGGCTGGCAGCGAAAAAGGGAAACTTAGGCTGCGCAGAATTATTCGTGTGCTAGTCGTATTGATCGCGTTGGGTTTTCTCGCCTTTTACGCTTTTGAATATCTGTGATCTTCCCAAGAACGCATCACCGCAGCGTTTCCGATGCTGAAACCCGCAAAACGCGCCTCCTGTGACCCCCGTCACAACTGTCTGCGTTCACCTTTGTTAACCCTCTTCTTGCCGGCGCCAACACCGGCAGCTGATAGAGGGAGAGACGCAATGACCACAGTTTTGGATCGCTTATGGATCGGCCTCGGCGTTGATGAGGGAGAGCTCCAAGCCGTGAACTATCGCGGTGTGATCTATGGGGCGTTGCTGGGGATGTCCGGCGCATCGACCTGCCTGGTTGCTGGGATCCTGACCAATATCGGCGTGATGGGCCTCTAATTCTGCCCAATGAGGGCTCATCGCCTGGGTCTGGAAGCTCGAGGGAGAGGGGAGACCCGATACGTGCCCGCCATCCGCTGCCCTCGGATGGCGGGCATTTTTGCGTGCTGCGCACGACTTTGTGAACCCGATTGGGTCTCCCAAGTCGCCGCGACTATTCTTAACTGCTCTCAACCATTGGCGTTGTGTGACGCCCGTCACCGCGGGAACCAAGCCATGGGCTTATCGTTATTTCATCAACTGACGCCGCCAAGCAAACAGAGAAGAATGATGACCAAAGTCATGGATCAATTCTGGATCGGTCTTGGCGTGGAAAAGCGTGAATTGCTGGCCATCAAGGGGCGGAGTGCTCTTTACGCAGGCCTTGTGATGATCGCCGGCACTTCGGTGATGCTCACTGCTGGCATCGTTTTGAACCTCGCTGGCGTCGCGTTTGCGTAAGGTTGAAGGCGTCTTTTGACGCGTTGCAAAGGGTGGCGTTTGGCGCAGCCTCGTGTATAGAGCGCGGGTTTCGTCAAACTCGGAGCTGTCACCACCGTGGCCGATGCCCTTTCTTTCTCTCTCGTGTCCCCCGAACGTGAACTCTACGCAGGCGATGTTTCGCATGTCGTGCTGCCGGGCCAAGAGGGGCAATTCCAAGTCGGCCCAGGCCACGCGCCATTGATGGCCACGCTTTCGCCTGGCCGGTTGATGGTTGTGACCGCTGGGGGTCAAAAGGGTTTCTTTGTGCGTGGCGGCTTTGCCGATGTTACATCGAGAGGCCTCACGGTCTTGGCGGAGTTGGCGATTCCCGAAGATGAACTGACAAACACGGTTATCTCCGAGCAGCGCGAATGGGCCGAGGGCGTGAAGAAGGATGAAGAGTCATCGCCTGAACAGGTGATCGACGCGCAACGCGCCGAAGAGGCCCTTAACGCGTAACAACGCGCCTCAATTTTCACGGAAGAAAGCTTGCGCCGCCTCATCATCTGGCGCCCGTGCCAGCACTTCTCGGTAAGCGGCTGTTGCTTTCTCGCGTTCTCCTAAGACGGCATAGGCCCGTGCGAGCCGCCGCCAGCCATCGAGATCATCCGGATTTTCTTCAAGCCGCGCAGCAAGTCGGTTGACCATGCCGTCAATCATCGCCTGCCTTGCTTGTGGCGTCATTTCGCTTGCGGCTGCGACCTGCTCTTCTGTCGGACCGGGAGCCGGCGTCGGCGGGGTTGACGGCGTTTCGCGGGCTGACAATTCAGCGATCAGCGCACTCACCGCATCGCGCCATGGGGCATCCGCCGGGGCCGCATCACGCAGGGCACGAAGGTCTTCGAGGGCGCCTGCCGCATCGCCCGCCTGTGCTGCGGCAAGGGCCAGATAATAGCGCGTTTGCGGATCATTGGGTTGGGTCTCGCGCAGGCGGGTGAAGATATCGCGCGCCACCGGCGGCACGGTCCCATTATTCGCCATCACCAGCATTTCAGCATAGGCGCCCGCCAAGGCAGGGTTTTCGCCCCCCACCAGCCGGTTGGCTTCGGCATAGGCGCTGGCCGCTTCGTCATACCGGCCCTGTTGGGCCAGCGCCCGACCGAGCAGGGCAAACCCTTGCGGGTTTTCTGGGTTTTCCATGAGCTGGGCGCGAAGGTTTTCGACGATTGCAGCTGTGTCTTCGGCGCGGGGCTCAGCCCCGGTGGAGGCCGTTCGTGAGCGGAAGGGTTGTGCTGATTGGTCTGGCGCGCCAAGGGTGAAGTAGAGGCTACCCGCCAAGAGGGGCATCGCGGCGACACCAATTGCAATCAGTAAGCGGCCTGTTTTCGATTGCCCGGGCGCAGCGGCATCTCGACGCCGGGCAGCCGAGAGCAATCTGCGTTCGATCTCGATGCGCGCCGAGGCCGCTTGTCCAGGCGTCAATACACCGCGAGATAGGTCTCGGCCGACCTCGTCAAGTTGGTCGCGATAGATTTGGACCTCGCGTTCCTCACCGGTTGTGCGATCGGTGGAAGGGCGGCGCAGGAGCGGGGCCAACAGCACCGTCACCACGATGGCGAGCAATATCCCCGCAATCACGAATAGCGCCATGTTGTCTCCGTTTTCTTCGATTGTGGCGGCTTCAAGCGGGAAGGCAGGAAGATGTCACCCGTAGCGGCACTCACTCACGGGCCGCCAATCACACCGCGAATATCAGCTGGGTTGCGCAAAATCATCACATCGCCGCGTTGCCGCCGGGGATCGCGTGTCATCAGCATAAGGTCGTTCTCAAAATCTACGATAAAACTGCGGTCCGCGAACAAATTCGCGCCGGCGATCATGAAAGGCCCTGTCTCAGCGCCGATCACGTCGAGGGAGTCGAGTTCCAGCACAACCACATCAACGTCCCGCCAATCGCGCTCACCAAGGGTGAGCGTTTCAAAGGTCACGAGCGCGCGCGGCCGAAACGAGCCGATCGCCCCTTGGACTTCCCATTGGCGCCGGAGCTGTTCGCGCAAGCCGCGGATCGGCTGAATGAGATCCGCCGCAACCCAATTTACGGACGAAAAGTCTGATCCCGTATCAACAAGTGTCAGGAAATCGATATCGGGACCCCGTTTGAACCGCGCAAACCGAAGGCCAAAGTCCGGCGCGCCCTCAGGTGCACGCAACAGCGGCACCTTATCCCAACCGCGCACCTCATCGCTGTTGAGCGCACCGGGCGGCGCGATGGTGAAGGTGCGGTCTCTGTCATTCATCAGGATCGCGCCATCGCCGAACAAATCAAGGCCGATCACGCCCGCCACGTTGAAATCGCGGATGCCTCCCGCAAGAACGATGACGCGCATATCTTCGACGGTGATGTTGCCGAGCTCAAAGGTTTCCAGCCGCGCGCTCGGCCGTTCGCCGACATCGAGCAGTCCACGGACGAAGATCTGATCTTCTTCGTTGATGAAAATCCCTTGCGCCCGCGCGAAATCTTCAAACAGGGCGGATGAAGAGGCGCCTGTATCGATGACAAAGGGAAAGGGACCCTGACCGTCGACCATCGCCTCAACGTAAAAGAGGCCCCGCGGGGTTTTCGCATACGGAACAGTGGTGACGCCGGGCCCGAGCGGAATGCTTGGCGGCACGGTGGTGACGCAGGCGCTGAGCATCACCAAACAGGTGATCCACATAAATGAAAGCCAGGCGCGTCTCACAGGGTGGCCCCCGCTATGTCTTCCAACGCCGCTGGGTCATTGATCAGGATGTGACCATCACGGGCGGCAAGTAGGCCCTCATCTTCCCAGAGCTTGAGCTGGCGATTGACGTTTTCGCGCATCAACCCGGCATGCGCCCCGAGATTGGCTTGGCTTAATTTGATGTCGACGAGGATGCCGCCGCCCGGATTGTCCTTGCCGTATTGCTCGGCCAGGCGAAGGAGGGCCCGGGCAAGACGCGGCCCAGATTGGAGGGTTGTCATCTCTTCGACGAACATGTCCGTCGCGCGGAGGCGGCCGCATAGGACTTTGATGATGTGCAAAGCGAGTTTTGGCCGGCTTTCGAGAAACGTCACGAAACGGCTTCGCGGCAGCTCAAGTGCACGTACTTCCTCGATCACCGTAGCGCTGGCGGTTCTGACACCACCATCGAGCACGGCGATTTCCCCTAAGACGTCGCCGGGTCCCATGAAACTCAACACTGTTTCCTTGCCCGCCGTTGAGGTCGTGAAAACCTTGATTCGCCCCGACAAAATCACGAATAGGCTGTCGCCGGGGTCCCCTTGCGCAACAATCGTGCGACGCGATTTGAAGGTTTTGGAATGGGTGATGGCCAAAAGCGCCGAGAGTTCGTCATCGCTCATCTCCTGAAAGAAGACGTGCTGACGCATCTCATACCGAAGGCTGGCGTCCTTATCGATCATCGATCGTGCCCCATAGTGGTGGGGTCTCCTCCCGCGCGCAAACCCGTGGCGCCACGCTTTTCTTGCCTCGTTAGCGCGAAAACGCCGCCGCGGCCAAATCACGGTGTCACCCATCCCCGCGCCCCGTTGCCACAGCGGGCGCAGCGCGCTTGGATTGCAGACCAAGGGGCGCAAGATCCCGATCGGAGGATGGTTTGCTGATTGCCCAAATCACTGACCTGCACATCAAAGCGGATGGCGCCGCCAACGCGGCGCGCCTGAAATCTGTGCTGGCCCGTCTTGCGCGGATGCGGCGCCAACCCGACGCGATCATCGCCACAGGCGATCTGACCGAGCATGGCACTGTGCAAGAATATAAGGCCCTAAAAGCGCACTATGACGCGGCCGCTGTCTCCCCCTTGCCGTGCCTCGGCAATCACGATGTCGCGGCAAATTTCGCCGATGTTTTCACCGATGAGGACGTCTTCGCCGAGGGCTTTTGCCAATATGCGCGGGATCTAGGCGCCATCCGCCTTGTGGTCGCCGATACCCACGACGAGAGTCAGCATGGCGGCGCCTTTTGTGAGGCGCGACAGCGTTGGCTCGACGAAACACTTTCGGCGGTGCCCGATCAGCCGACGCTCATTGCCCTGCATCATCCACCAATGACGACCGGCATCGATTGGATGGATCCGCAAACGCCGAACCCTGCATGGATCAACGGCTTACGCGAGGTGGTGGCGCGGCATCGCCACGTGAAAAAAGTCATCGCGGGGCATGTGCATCGGCCGATCGAACGGGCCTTCGCGCATACGAGCCTTTGCGTCGCGGGCGCGACCGCGGCGGCGGTGGATTTGGAGCTTGCGCCGGTCACGTCCGCGACGGCCGATGAGCGCCCACTGATCATTGAAGAGCCGCCTGGCTTCGCGCTGCATTGGTGGGATGGCGAAGAATTCGTGAGCCATCATGGCGTGGCCGGGCCGTTTCCGGTGCAGCATCGCTATCACGATCAATTCCGCGACATTATGCGCGATGTGTTCGACGTGCCGGAATGAAGTGCTGGGACGACGCATTCCCGATGCGCGCTGCTTCCGCTAAGGGCTCGTGATGATTATCGAACTTGGTCATTTCGCGCTGATCCTCGCCCTTTTCGTTGCTCTCGCACAGTCGGCCAGCGGCCTTCTCGGGGGGCACCGCCGCGACGGCGCGTTGATGCAGGGGGCGACCTTCGCTGCGCACATTCAGCTTGGTCTCGTGGTGCTCGCCTTTATGGCATTGACGGTCGCTTATGTGACGTCAGACTTCAGTGTACTGAATGTCTACAACAACTCCCATTCGGCAAAACCGCTCATCTATAAGTTCTCCGGCGTCTGGGGGAACCATGAAGGGTCCATGGTTCTCTGGATCTTGATGATCGCATTGCTTGGTAGCGCAGTCGCGGCGTTCGGGACCCGGTTGCCCGCTTCGCTGCGCGCGCGTGTCTTGGGTGTGCAGGCGGTGATCGGTGCGGCGTTCCTCGCCTTTTCGGTTTTCACGTCAAACCCATTTTTACGGCTCGATCCTGCGCCCGCGAATGGCCGCGATTTGAACCCGCTGTTGCAAGACCCTGGCCTCGCCTTTCACCCGCCATTTTTATACCTCGGCTATGTCGGCTTCTCGGTCGCGTTTTCCTTTGCGGTCGCCGCGCTGCTCGAGGGGCGCGTCGATGCGGCCTGGGCGCGCTGGGTTCGTCCGTGGACGTTGCTGGCCTGGGCGAGTCTCACCCTTGGCATCGCGATGGGGTCTTGGTGGGCCTATTATGAGCTGGGCTGGGGCGGCTATTGGTTTTGGGATCCGGTGGAGAATGCCAGCTTGATGCCTTGGCTCGCCGGCACCGCGCTTCTGCATTCGGCGATCGTGGTGGAGAAGCGCGATACACTCAAGCTTTGGACCGTGTTGATGGCGATCATCGCCTTCTCGACCTCCTTGCTGGGTACCTTTGTTGTGCGGTCAGGCGTGCTGACGAGCGTGCACGCCTTTGCCAACGATCCCTCGCGCGGCGCTTTCCTCCTGTTGATCTGTGCGCTGCTGACCGGTGGGGCGTTTGTGCTCTTTGCGTTTCGCGGCGCGGCTGTACGTGCGACGGGTCAATTTGCGAGCGTCAGCCGGGAAAGCGCGCTGGTCATCAATAATGTGATCTTGTGCGTCATAACCTTCACCGTGGTGCTGGGCACATTCTGGCCGCTCTTCGTCGAGGTGGCGACGGGGCGGCGGATCACGGTGGGCCCGCCTTACTATACCATCGTGACAACGCCGCTGATGGTGCTCCTGGTGCTGTCGATGGCGGCGGGCGTGATGCTGCCCTGGAAGCGCGGGGATTGGCGCCGCGTGCTCTCACGGCTCAAGGTGGCGGGGATCGGTGTTGGCCTCGCCATCCTTGTCGGTCTGTATCTCTCGGGCTTCTCGGGCATTCTGGCGGTTGTGGGCCTTGCCATTGGCGTCTGGGTCATTTTGGTCACGATGACGGACATCGCCGAGCGCGCCAAACTCTTCCGTACGGATATCGGCACTTCCTTCCGTCGGGCCAAAGGGTTCCCGCGAAGTTTTTGGGGCGGCAGCCTTGCGCATTTGGGCATGGGGATTGCCGTCTTGGGTATGGTCGGCACGTCACTGTGGCTCACCGAGCGACAAGTGGTGATGACACCGGGCGACGAGATTGAGATCGCGGGCCTCACCTTGCGCTATGAAGATATCCGTGTACGCCGGATCGCAAATTACGAGACCGAGATGTCGATTTTTACCCTCGTCAAGAATGGCCGGGCCGTCGCGACCCTCCAGCCAGAGCGGCGCTGGTATCCTGTCGCACAGCAAGAAACGGTGGAGGCGGCGATCATCCCGCGCTGGGCAAACGATGTCTATGTGGCCGTTGGCGAGCCGCGGGGTGATGAAAACCAGGCGCGTGTCGTCCGCGCCTACCATCACCCGCTGGTGCTCTATCTTTGGGGCGGCGCTTTGATGATGGTCGCCGGCGGTGCCTTGTCGCTGACGGATCGGCGATACCGCATCGGCGCACCTGCCAAAAAGCAGGTGCCGGCTCCTGCCATCCCCGACGGGGTGCCCGCCGAATGATAATACGCTTCCTGATCGCTGCGGTCGTTGCGCTGCTCAACCTCTCTTTGGCCGCGGCGCAAACGCCATCGGACGAGGCGCCTTCGCCGGAAACCGAAGCCCGCGTGGAAGCCGTGGCAGAAACGATCCGCTGCGTTGTTTGTAAGAACCAATCGATCGCCGACAGTGATGCGAGCCTTGCGAAGGACATGGTTCGCGTCGTGCGTGAGCGGATCGAAGCCGGCGACAGTGATGAGGAAGTGCGCGCCTATCTTGTCAACAGCTATGGCGAGTTTGTTCTGATGCGGCCGACATGGTCTGCCAAAAATATCGGTCTATGGGCCGCGCCGCTCATCCTGCTAGGGATCGGCGCGGCGCTGGCCTTCCATTTTATTCGCACACGCCCAAATGTGGCGGCCGCCTCGGCGCCCCTGACCGATGAGGAGCGTGCGGAGCTGGCGCAACGCTTGGGCGAGACGTCAGCTTCACGCGATCAACGTTAGCGGGTCGCGACGGGGACGTCGCCTGAGTAGTCGTAGAACCCGCGGCCTGTTTTCCGGCCAAGCCACCCAGCTTCGACGTATTTAACGAGCAGCGGGCACGGACGATATTTCGAGTCGGCGAGGCCCTCATACAGCACTTGCATGATCGACAGGCACGTATCGAGGCCCACAAAGTCGGCCAGTTGCAGCGGGCCCATGGGATGGTTCGCGCCGAGTTTCAGGCCTGTATCAATCGCATCGACCGTCCCCACACCTTCATAAAGGGTGTATATTGCCTCGTTGATCATCGGCATCAGGATGCGGTTGACGATGAAGCCGGGGAAGTCCTCCGACACCGCCATTGTCTTCCCCAACCGTTCGATCAGCTCCTTGCTCATCTCAAAGGTGTCGTTGCTCGTCGCGATCCCGCGGATCACTTCGACAAGCTTCATCACCGGCACGGGGTTCATGAAGTGGAGGCCGATAAAGCGATCAGGTCGGTCCGTCACGGCCGCGAGCGCTGTGATCGAAATCGATGACGTGTTTGTGGCGATAATGCCTTCCGGTTTCAGGATGGCAGAAAGCCGCCGGAAGATATCTTTCTTGATCTCAGCGTTTTCGGTTGCCGCTTCGATGACGAGGTCGGCAGAGGCCAAATCCTCAAACTGCTCCGCCGCTTGAATGCGGCTCATGGCAGCGCGTTCTTCATCCGGTGAGATCACATCTTTTGCGACCTGACGCTGCATGTTTTTCTCGATGCCGCTGATCCCGGCGTCAATCGCGTCGCGGCTGATGTCGTGCAGCATGATGGTGTAGCCGGCCGCGGCAAACACATGCGCGATACCGGATCCCATCTGGCCGGCGCCGATCACGCCGATCGTAACAATCTGGGCCAAGGCGCTTCTCCTTCTCATGACGGTTCTTTGACACAATCCTAGCGCTATTTTGCACCGCAGCAACGGTTCCAGCTGTCGCGTCGCGTAATATCCGGTATGGCAAGGGTGTAGTGTGATCAGGGAGCCACCCGGTGGTGGAGAATGCGCAGGGCGGGGCGCGAAAGGCGACGCTGTTCCAATTGGCCGCGGTGTTGACGGCGTCGATCCTTGGCTCATCCATGGCCTTTGTGAACGGCACGGCCGTTAACCTTGCCATCGATCCCATCCAAGACCAGCTCGGCGCCACGCTCGGGCAGATGCTCTGGGTCGCCAGCATCTACATGCTGTTCATTTCCGCATTGATGTTGATCGGCGGCGCCATTGGCGATTTCTACGGTCGGCGGGCAACCTTCATGGCGGGCGTCGGCATTTTCACCCTTGCCAGCGGCGCGTGCGCACTTGCCCTGACCCCGAACATGTTGATCGTCGCGCGGGCGGCGCAAGGGATCGGCGCTGCATTGCTGACCCCGATGTCGCTGACGCTGCTGTCTGATTATTTCCAGCGCGAATCCCGAACGTTGGCGATTGGCATTTGGTCGGTCGCCTCGGCGCTGATGACCGCCGTAGGGCCGCCCCTTGGTGGGTATTTGGCGGAGAATGAAAGCTGGCGAACGATCTTTTTGATGCCGATTCCGTTTGGGATTGTTTCCTTCTTAGTCGCGCTTTTTTTTGTTCCGAAGCGGCCGCCGCCCCGTGTGCCTGAAAGCATTGATTGGGCGGGGGCCTTGCTCGCGGTGATCGGGTTCAGCGGCATCGCCTATGGGCTGATCACGATGTCAGAACCACGCTACGCCGACGAACAGCTCAGGTGGAGCGTTCCGATCGGCGTGGGCATCATCGCCTTTCTTGCCCTGGTGCACGTGGAGCGGCGGGCACGCTCACCGATGGCGCCACCAGAATTGTTCGGCATCCCAACCTTTAACGCCATCAATATCATTACGCTGCTTCTTTACGGCGCGATGGGCGGGATTTTTGTTTTCTATCCCATCTTCCTCACCGACGCGCATGGCTATGGCATGGATGAGATTGGTCTCGCCTTCCTCGGATTTGCCATTCCGATGTTGGTTTTAACGCCCGTGTCGGGGCTTTTGGCCAAAAAATTCGGTGTGCGGCTGATGCTGGCGGCGGGGTCGGTGGTCGGCATCTTCGCCTTCGCCTCAATGGGTCTTGCTCCTTATTCAGATGAGCTTTGGGGCGTGTTTCTCTCGATCGGTATTTTCGGCATGGGGATCGCGCTGGTGGTGCCGGGCATGAATGCGGCGTTGTTCAACGCCACGCCAGAGCGGGCCCATGGCATTGCCTCGGGCATCAATAACGCGTGTGCCCGCGCGGCGACGTTGCTGGCTATTGCTGGTTATGGGGCCGCGGCCAGCTATGCGTTTTATCGCGTCGCCAATCCCACCGTCGCATTGCTCGGCTATGGCGCGGGTGACGATCTCATCGGTCTTGATGCGGAGAATTACCGCGACGCCATGATCGTCAGCTTTGAGCTCCTGTGCTGGATCTCCGTCACGCTCTCTTTCTTAAGCTTCCTCGTCGCCGCCTTCTTCATGGACAATGATGTCGATACGCCGCCGCCGGACGAGGAGGAGCTACACGTGGCGCGCACGGGCGTGCGCCGACTCTTTGGAGCTTCCATCGGCGAGGATGATGACCGGTCACGCGAAGACTAGGGCACCATCACCAAAAAGATCAATGTGCTGATCAAGCCGATGACCGAGCCAATGGCGACGAGCGCAGCGGTTGCCTGTTCGAGCTGTTGGTAGTGCGCCGCCAACACCATCGAGCCGACCGCGGGCGGCAGCAGCGTGAAAAACGCGGCGGTTAAGGTGAGATCGAGATCGGCGGTGAACAGATATGTGCATCCCGCACTGACGATCGGAAAGATCACGAGTTTCAGTGGCAGGAGCGTCACGAGAAGGGTCGGCGGCACTTCACGCCAAGTGGGGATCAATAGGGCGAGATAGAGCCCCAGGATGAAGAGACCGAAGGGCGCGGCGATGGCGCCGAAAAGATCGAGCGGCTCCGTGAGCAGTGCGGGAAGTTCAATGCCGCTGACCGAAATCATGAAGCCGGTGACCATGGCAATGATGATCGGGTTGCGGGCCGACGTCCCGAGTGCCTTCATTAAATTCTGCGTGGTCGATGCGCTGGCGCCGTCGCCCTCAGGCCAAGTGATGAGCGCGGTACCGATCAGATAGGCCAAGAAGCCCTCAAAAAACATCAGCACCAGGAAGCCTTTGCCCCAGGCGGGGACTTGGAGGGCGATCGGCAGGCCTAAGAACACGGCATTCCCGCAAATCGCCGCGAAGACAGCAGCGCCTGATTGCCGTGTGGTGAGCCCGCCAAACTGGCGAGCGACAATGATCGCGGCGGTGGTCGTGACCCCAAGGCCGATCAAATACCCACCGATCACGCCGAAATAGGCAGGACCCGGCGGATCTGCGCCTTGGGTGAAATCGAGGATCGCCACCGGCATCGCGATCTGAAAGACAAAGCGGGAAAAGCGACGCGCGTCCTCCTGGCTAAACAGCTTCAGCTGGCCAGCGAGAACACCGAGCAGGATGGCACCGAAGAGGGGACTGAGGAGCTGATCGAGGGGCGGCATGGCGGGCGGGGTGCCGCGTGCCGGGGCAAAGCGCAAGATGACTTAAAGGTGAGGTGTCGGACGAGGGGCCATCATTCGGGGGCTGGGGGGCGAGTTTGAACCGAATTCAGGGTCATCCCCTCGACCGACACCGTAAGATTGTGCGGATCGATTACGGCATTGGCTTGCCGGAAATGGGGCAATTTTTCGCCGGGGTGAACAGCGGGTTAACGCAAGGGGTGACTTGCCCTCCGGCCGCTTCCAGCATTAGCCTTCGGCGATGGCTATCACGACGCTGACGACGACCTCCGCCAAAGGACCGGCCGCCCCGCCGGTGCATTTCACGCGGTCCGAACTTGATGCGATTTTGAATGTCTATGGCTTCTTCGTCGCGGCAGGCGAATGGAAAGACTACGCCATTGATGGGCTGAAGGACCGGGCGGTGTTCAGCATTTTCCGCCGGGCCTCGGAAGCGCCGCTCTATTCCATCGAGAAGCAGCCCAAGCTGCGGGACAAGCAAGGCGCCTATTGCGTGCTCACCGCGAGCGGTCAGATCATCAAGCGCGGGCACGATCTGAAGTCCGTGCTTCGTGTCTTTGATCGGCAAAAGCTCAAGCTTGTCTAGCTGCGCCCGCGAACGCACACAAAAAAACCGCCGGTCGCCCGGCGGTTTTTGTTCGTCGCGATGGATCGCGCGTTAGTCGCGGCTCAGCGCCAGCATGTTCAAGATGTGAATGAACAGCGTGACGAAGGTGCCGTAGAGCGCAAACGCCCCGAAGATCGCAAAGCGGTCATTTTGCTCGCCTGCCCCTTCGACATAGAGGTTCTTGATCATCTGCGTCTCATAGGCGGTCACGCCTGAGAAGATCAGAACCACGGCGCCTGAGGTCAGGAAGCTAAACAGCGGCGACTGCAGGAAGATGTTCACCACGATCGCGATCAACAGACCAATTGACGCCATAAACAAGAATTTGCCCATCGGCGCGAGGTCGCGCTTGGTCGTGTAGCCGTAAAGGCTCATCGCGGCGAAGACGGTCGCGGTGATGAAAAAGGCTTTCACCACCTCCATGCCAAGGCCGAGGTTATTGGTGTAAACCGAGACCACCGGTCCGATCAGCAGGCCCCAGAGGCCGACATAAGCCCAATAGGCGCCATGGGCCATTGGACGACTGCCGCCCATGATCATTTTGGGTGCGAAAAAGCCAAGCGCGAGAATGCCGATGAAGGGCAACCATTTCACCGGGCCAATAAAGGCCATGGTGGCTTGCGGGTTGGTGACGAAGAACAGGCCCACAAGTGCGGTGGCGGCAATCCCCATCGCCATATAGTTGTAAACGCCAAGCATGTACCGGCGCAGGCCTTCGTCGAAGGCAACGCCGACGGTGCCCGCGTCATTCTTTCGATAAAGGCGTTCCGTGTCGGACATGAAAATCTCCTCATTGCGCGCGAGATTGCGCGATCTCATTGAATGTAGCGACTGCGGGCGCGCGTTCAACTGATTCCGGCGGCAGTCGCACGTAATCCAACGCTGCGGTGAGAGGGCTTTCGAATTCGTTACGCCCTGGCCTCGACAGTGGCGCAAAGAGCGATAGTTTTCGAGACTCGGGTACGAAGAAAAAGGGCAAGCCAGTGGCGTTTGAAGGAATATTGAGCTTGGCCGTGGCGATGGCTGCGCAGGCGGGCATGACCGCTGATGACGTCTTGGTGGTCACCGGATCACGCGCGCCAGAGGCCGCCGCGACCGCGCCCATCGCGATCACCGCCATTGACGCAGAGGCGGCGGCCCGTCTCGTGCCAATCCATCCGGCGGAAATTCTCAACCGCGCACCGGGGGCAATGGCGCAGGCGGGCTCAGGCCAAGAGCATTTAACCGCGATCCGCTCGCCGGTGCTGACGGGCGGCGCGGGCGCAGGGTCGTTTCTGTACCTTCAAGACGGCGTGCCGCTGCGCAGCGCGGGTTTTGCCAATGTAAATGGCTTGTTCGATGCCGCATTTCCCTTTGCCTCACAGATCGAGGTGGTGCGCGGTCCCGGCGATGTGGCCTATGGGTCGAACGCCGTGCATGGCGCTATTAACGTGTTGTCGGTCGATCCCTTGGGGGATCCGCGCGGCCAGCTGGAGGTCTTCGGCGGCGATTTTGACCGCTACGGCGCCACCGCGACGCTGATCGGTGAACGCGGCGATCAAGGCTTCTTGCTTGGCCTTCATGGCTATAGCGATGGGGGCTATCGCGCAGATTCAGGTGTCGATCAGTATAAGGCCCAGATTGGCCACGGTATTGAGAGCGGTCGGTTCACCGTGCGCACGCGCCTGCAAGGACACGTTCTTCGTCAGGAGACAGCCGGCTTCGTGCAAGGACCTGACGCCTATGCGGTCGATGACCTGCGGCGATCAAACCCCAATCCCAATGCCTATCGCGATAGCGACCATATGCTGCTCTCCTCCACCATCGATTGGCAGGGCGACGCATGGGCGGTTTCGGTCACGCCCTATGGTCTTTATGCGGATATGCAATTTCGCCAGCACTTCCTGCCCTCGCAAGCGATCGAGGATAACGGACATGCGGCCATCGGCGTCTTGTCTTCAGCGCGACGTTCTTTCGGTGAGCAGACGGAAATTCTGTTCGGGCTGGATGGCGAATTCGCCCGGGGTTTCCTGCGGGAAAACCAAGAAAACCCGACCATTTTTTCGTTCACGCAAGGGGTGCATTTCGACTATGATGTCGATGCGATCAGTGCTGCGCCTTTTGCGCGGATCCGTCACCGTTTGTCAGATCGCTTGACTGTGCAGGCGGGCGTGCGCGCGACCTACACCCAATATGAATACGACAATAAGCTCACCGACGGGCAGGAGGGGCGGTTCATTCGCCCTGCAGATCGCACGGATGATTTTCTGGCCGTCACCGGGCGGTTAGGGGCCACCTATGAGATCCAGCCCTGGATGCGGACCTTTGCTAGCGTGTCGCGCGGTGCCCGCCCTCCGCAGACGACAGATCTTTACCGTCTACAGATCAATCAAGAAGTTGGTGCCGGTGACGTTGAAACGCTTGACATGGCGGAGCTTGGCCTACGAATTGATCGCAACGCGCTGCGGTTTGAGCTCGTCGGGTTTGTCGGCCGGAAGGAAAACTTTCTCTTCCGCGACGCCGACGGCTTCACGGTCGATGATGGGGTGACGACGCACAAGGGCATCGAATTCGATTTGCGTTACGCGCTTCTCGATACGCTTCAGCTTTTTGCAGCGGGCACCGTGGCACGGCACGAATATGACTTTGAGCGGATCGTCGGCAATGCCAGCGAGATCGTTCTGCCGGGCAATGAGGTTGATACCGCGCCCACAACAATTGGGCAGTTCGGCGCTGTCTGGACGCCGGTCCCCGCGCTCATCGGCCAGGCTACGGTTTCTCATGTGGGGAATTATTTCACAGATGCGGCGAACGAAAACCGCTATCCTGGCCACAACGTTTTGGACCTCAGCCTGTCCTACGACGTCTCAGACGCTGTGCGGCTCACGCTGGTGGGCAAAAACGTGACCGATACGCGATATGCGACGCGAGCGGATTTTGCCTTCGGCAATGAGCGGTACTTCCCCGGAGAGGAAGCGCACATGGCCGGGCGGGTCACGTTCAGCTGGTAGCTGTGAGCTGCTTTTCCCAGAATTGAAGCTGGGCGCGTACCGCGTCTGGACCGGTGCTGCCTTCGCTCTGCTTCGCGCGGAGGGAGGCAAGGGGCGTCAGGCCGTCCAGCATCTCTTGCGTGATCTTTGGGCTGATTTTCTGGGCCTCTTTCAGCGGCACTTCGTGAAGTTTCGCGCCAGCTTGTTCCGCATGCGCCACGAGTGCCCCCACAATGTGATGCGCTTCGCGGAACGGCGTGCCGTCCATGGCGAGACGATCAGCCAAATCGGTCGCGGTGGAAAACCCTTCGCCCGCGTCACTGGCCATCGCCTCCGCATTCGGAACGATCGTGCCGATCATCCGGCCCAAGATATCGAGTGAAGTGGCCAGCTCCTCAAGCGCTTCCATCAAGGGGCCCTTGGTCTCTTGCAGATCTTTTGAATAGGCGAGCGGCAAGCCCTTCGTCGCAAGAGTCAGGGTCGTCAATGCTCCGCTGATCTTGCCGACCTTGGCGCGCAACAGCTCAGCGGCATCGGGGTTGCGCTTTTGCGGCATGATGGAAGAGCCGGTGGAATAGGCATCGCCCACCTTCAGGTAACAGAATTGCGGCGTCGCATAGATGACCACCTCTTCGGCGAACCGAGAGATGTGCGTCGCGCAGATGCTCGCTGCCGAGGCCGCATCCAGCGCGAAGTCCCGTGCCGAGACGGCGTCGAGGGCATTGCGCGCTGGGTGATCGAAGCCAAGCTCTTTCGCCGTTGACTGACGATCAATCGGATGGGGCGTTCCGGCGAGGGCCGCCGCGCCGAGCGGACTTTCGTTCAGTCGCTCGGCGACACTTTGAAGGCGCAGGCGGTCCCGTTCGAACATCTCGACATAGGCGAGGCAGTAAAAGGCATAAGAAATCGGTTGGGCGATCTGCAAATGCGTGAAGCCCGG
Source organism: uncultured Caulobacterales bacterium (assembly GCA_964342585.1). Taxonomy (GTDB): domain Bacteria; phylum Pseudomonadota; class Alphaproteobacteria; order Caulobacterales; family Parvularculaceae; genus Parvularcula. The sequence goes on from CAYFHK010000018.1 coordinate 16,744, forward strand.
CATCACGGTTTCCTCATGGCCCTGCGCCTGGGCGAGGAAGGCTTGCTGGACGCCACGCAAAAGGGTTTGGAGCTCACCCAGTCGCCGGCGCGTATAAAGCCGAAGGTCGGTGGCCACCTGATCATTCCGAGACCGGCCCGTGTGCAGCTTGCCCGCCACATCCCCGATCACCGCGCGCAAACGGCTCTCAACATTCATGTGCACATCTTCAAGCGCTTCAGACCACTCAAAGGTGCCGCCGTCGATTTCGCCGCGCACCTGTTCGAGCCCTTGGACCAGGCGCTCCGCCTCTTCGGCGGTCAGGATTCCTTGGGCACCCAACATGCGCGCATGGGCGATGGACCCGTCAATGTCTTCCGTGGCCAGGCGTTTGTCGTCATCGAGGCAGGCGTTGAAGCGCTCCATCGCCTCGGCCGGGCCTTCGGCAAAGCGCCCGCCCCACATGGTCGATTTGGTCGATGTCGTGTCGGTCATTGGGGGCCTCACAGGTGGACTGTCGGACCAGATGCCAAACTCAGTGGGAAGTGTCGAGCAGCCATGCGCCCGGCCATCTTCCCAACAGCCTTAACGAGATCCTCACCGTGTCGTGTTTTTGTGTGGCCAACGAGGTCCGCCGTTGCGCGAGGGGCGCGATCTTAAGTAGCCAGCGATGAGCCGTCTTGGTCATGAAGATTGAAGAAGAACTCCCCCGGTGGACGCCGGAACAACAAGCCATCGGCAAGCGGGTGCATGAGCTGACGCGAGATCAGCTCTACGAGATCCTGCTCAGTACCTACCGGGTGAATCGGCCGGACCTAACGGAGATCGAAACCGATCTTTACGAGATGCAAAAGCGCAAGCTGGCGCGCATCACAGTGGGCGATTTCTCGCCCGAATATTTTGCCGAAATGCAAGTTATCGCGCGGCGCCTGGCCGAAAGCACGAACTTCGCAAAGTATTTGGTGGGCTATGGCCACTACGCTGCGTCGCTCGCCGCGACGCTGATCGAGAACGCGAACGATGAGGACGCGGAGACGCGGAAAAAGCTCATCCACTCCCTGATGCGGTCCGTTTTCTCTGACGCCGCAACCGCCATGTTCCACTTCTTCTCGGTTGAGGCGGAAGAAGAGCGGAACGCGATGTCGGTATTGCAGGATGCCTTAAACGCCCTCGCTGAGCGGGACCTCACCTACCGCATCCCTGAAGATGCGCCGGCGAAGATCCAGCAGGCGCGGGAGAACTTCAACTCGGCGCTCGAGGTTCTTCTTGAGACCATGGGAGAGATCAACGACTCCTCTGAAGACGTCTACGGACAGACCGAGCAGATCTTTAACGCGGTGCAGGACCTTGCGACGCGAACGGAACGTCAGGCAGCCGCGCTCGAAGAGAGCTCCTCTTCAATCGAGTCGATCCAAAGCATGGTCGCTCAAACGACGAAGGGCGCAAAGGATGCCACCGCCGCGGCAACCGAGGCAAAAAACCTCGTGTCAGAATCAAGCGCCGTCATGAGCGAGGCCGAATCCGCCATGACGGAGATTTCGACAAGCTCGACGGAGATCAGCCAAATCATCGGCATGATCGACGAAATTGCGATGCAAACAAACCTGCTTGCGCTCAATGCCAGCGTGGAGGCGGCGCGTGCGGGCGATGCCGGTCGCGGTTTCGCGGTGGTCGCTGCGGAAGTCCGCTCCCTTGCCGCGCGCTCGGCTGACGCGGCGAAAACGATTGGCGATTTGATCCGTGCCAGCTCTGGTCAGGTGAAGCGTGGCGAGAAACTCGTGAACGAGACCGGCCGCACGTTGAGCGCGGCCACAGAAAAGGTGACGTTGATCGATACGCTCTTGGCCCAAATCGCAGAGTCAGCTCTCGCACAAGCTAGCGGTATTGAGCGCATTACGTCAGCTGTCGGATCTGTGGAGCGCGACACACAGCAAAACGCGGCCATGGTGGAAGAGACGACTTCCGCGACCCATTTGCTTTACGAGCGGACAGATCTTCTGCGGGGGCTCCTCGAGCAGTTCAAATTGGCCGAAGCCGAGGCGCGGGGCGACCAATACGCCGCCTGAATTTCCGGCTGATCCGACGCCTGCGCACCGTGGTTAGTCCTGGCTTAACCTGATTCAAACCAAGCTGCGGTACGTCCTAATTGTATTCGCGTGTGACAATGGCCGGCGCCTATCAGCGGTCAGTAGGGATTTGTCAGTCTTATGAGAATCGAAGACGAACTGCCGCAATGGAGCTCTGCCCAGCGTGAGGTGGGCCGTGAGGTCCACGATCTGGTGATCGGAAATCTGCGCGAGATCCTCTTGCGCGCCTATCAGACAAACCGACCAGACATTCAAGCGATCCCTGATGAGCTCTTTGAAATGGAGCGTCGGAAAATCGGCTTCATTGCCAAAGGCGAGTTCTCTCCGGAATATTTTGGTGAGCAAGCGAAGATTGCGCGGCGCCTGGCTCAAGGGATCAACTTCGCGAAATACCTCCTCGGCTATGGCTCCTACGCCGCCGAGCTCATGCACACGCTGTCAGAGAACCTCGTTGATGCGGATGACAATAAGCGCCGCGAGATGTTCCACAGCCTGATGCGGTCTGTGTTCGCTGATGTGGCCACCTCGATGTTCCACTTCTTCGCCGTCGAGGCGGAAGAAGAGCGCAAGGCGATGGATGTGTTGCAGGATGCGCTGACGGCGCTGGGCCAGCGGGATCTTACCTACCGCATTCCGGAAGACGCCCCGGCCAAAATCCGCGAGGCACGCGAGAACTTCAACACGGCGCTCGACGTGCTTCTGGAAACAATGGCGGAGATCGATTCCTCCTCCGCGGAGGTATTTGGGCAAACCGAGCAGATCGCCAATGCGGTGCAAGATTTGGCGACCCGGACCGAGCGTCAGGCGGCTGCCCTCGAAGAAAGCGGCGCGTCGATTGCGACGATCCAGGACATGGTGAACCGCACCACCGATGGCGCCACCCAAGCGACCTCTGCAGCGACGGAAGCCAAAACCCTTGTCGCGCAATCAAGCGACGTGATGGGGCAAGCCGAAACCGCGATGAATGAGATCTCGGCCAGCTCGACGGAGATCAGCCAGATCATCGGGATCATCGACGAAATCGCCATGCAGACCAATCTTCTGGCGCTCAACGCGAGTGTGGAGGCGGCGCGGGCCGGCGATGCGGGCCGCGGCTTTGCCGTGGTGGCATCGGAAGTCAGGTCGCTGGCAGCCCGGTCAGCTGAGGCGGCGAAGACGATTGGCGATCTCATCCGCGCCAGCTCTGGGCACGTGAAGCGAGGCGAAAAACTGGTCTCGGAAACCGGTCGCACCCTAAATGCGGCGACGGAAAAGGTTTCGCAGATCGACGACCTTCTCGCGCAAATCGCGCAATCTGCTTTGGAGCAGGCCGACGGTATTCAGCGCATTACAGCCGCTGTCAGCTCGGTTGAGCGCGACACACAGCAAAATGCAGCGATGGTGGAAGAAACCACGTCGGCGACACACCTCCTTCACGAGCGGACAGATGGCCTGCGCGAGCTGGTCGAGCAGTTCCGTATTCGCGATGAGGAGTCGGACGACTACGACAAATGGGCTGCCGCCTAGCAATAAGGCTCTTCGGAGCAGACAGCGCTACCATCTTGCGTCGTGACCATCACACGATTATGAGGCGCCCCATGTCGCAGGATCTTGTGATTTCTGGCCTCCGACGCCGATCGATGGACCGATTGTGCGCGAGGAAGGCCCTTTTGAAGCGATAAAATCGCTTTCACCGCTGGTCGCCCGCGCGCCGGCCTCGTTTCGAGGTCGGCTTTTTTCTTTTTCTCTCCGCCGTTAAGGACTGTTGATGAACCGCCATTTTTTGACCACCGCTGATTGGTCGCGCCTGGAGCTTGAGGCGCTGTTGGCCGATGCGCGCGCGCTTAAAGCGTCGCCGCTTCAACCGCGCCTGCTTGGCAAGTCAGCGGCGCTGGTTTTCTTCAATCCGTCTTTGCGCACGCGGACATCGTTCCAGGTGGGCCTGCACCAACTCGGGGCGCAGGCGGTGGTGCTTGATGCGGCGGGCACCTGGCCGCTCGAATTCGCCGAAGGCGCCGTTATGGATGGCGATGCGGAAGAGCATGCCAAAGAAGCGGCGCGGGTCCTCTCACGCTATGTGGACCTCATCTGCATTCGCGCGTTCCCGAAATTCCAAAACTGGCAGGCTGAGCGGGAAGACCCGCTGCTGTCCGCTTTTGTGAAATATGCGACGGTGCCAATTGTTAATATGGAGACGATTGTTCATCCGTGCCAAGAGCTTGCGATGCTGATGGCGTTGCAGGACGCGCATGAGGAACTGGAAGGCAAGAAGTTCGTCCTCACCTGGACCTATCATCCCAAGCCGCTGAACACGGCGGTGGCGAACTCGGCGCTGCTCGCGGCGACGAAGATGGGGATGGACGTCACGCTGCTCTGCCCGCGTGAGGAATACATCCTCGATGAAAAGTTCATGGCCGATGGTGAGCGCTTCGCCAAAGAAAACGGCCGCAGGCTGACGGTCACCCATGACATTGATGCGGCATATGACGGGGCCGATGCCATCTACGCAAAGAGCTGGGGGCCGATTTCATTGATCGGCGATGTGCCAGCACAGCAAAAGATGAGCGCCCCCTTCGAGCATTTCATCGTCGATGAGACGAAAATGTCAAAGACGAACAATGCCACGTTCAGTCACTGCCTGCCCATGCGCCGCAATGTGAAAGTCACTGACGGCGTTGCCGACAGCGACCGTTCACTGATTATCGATGAGGCGGAAAACCGTCTTCATGTTCAAAAGGCGGTGATGTCCGCCCTTCTAGGAGCTTCGCCAAAATGACCAAGACGGTTGTTCTCGCCTTCTCAGGTGGTCTCGATACGTCCTATTGCGTGCTGCGGCTCAAAGAAGACGGCTATCGCGTTTTCACTTATTATGTGCACTCCGGCAGTGCAGACCCAGAAGCGGAAGCGCATATCGCTGCCCGTTCGAAAGAGCTGGGTGCTGAAGAGCACCGTACGGTAGATGCGGGTGACGAGCTGTGGGACGAGATTGTGATCCCTTTCCTGGCAGGCGGTGCGCGCCGGCAGGCGCGTTACCCTGTTCTGTGTGCGGACCGGTATTTGATCGCGCGCCACGGCGTGGCCATTGCCGATGAAGTCGGTGCGGATGCGATTGCCCATGGCTGCACAGGGATGGGAAATGACCAAGTGCGGTTCGATGTCAGCTTTGCGGCGCTGACGGATCGCAAGATCTTCGCGCCGATCCGCGACATCCAAGACAAAGAAAACGTTCGTGCCTATGAAATGGCGTTCCTCCAAGAGCGCGGTTTCGAGGTGCCAGAGCGCGCAAGCCGCTTCTCAGTGAACGAGAATTTGTTGGGGGCCACGCTTTCGGGTGGGCCAATCGATCGCTGGGAAACACCTGAGGATGATGCGCGGGTGATGACGGCAAAACCCGCCGACTGGCCAAAAAGCTCGCTCGACCTGACGATCCGGTTCGAAAAGGGCGTGCCAACGGCGGTGAACGGTGAGGCCATGTCCGGCGCGCAATTGCTCAAGACGCTGAATGAGCGCCTTGGCCATTACGGTGTTGGCTACGATATCTACACCGGTGACACGCTGGTCGGTCTGAAAGGACGGATCGTGTTTGAATGCCCGGGGATTGCTGCCCTAGAAAGGGCGCACACGGCGCTGTGCGAATCCGTGTCGTCATCGGCGCAAAACGGCTTCCGCCGCCAAGTCGGCGAGGCCTGGTGCGACCTCATCTATGATGGCCGCTATTTTGATCCGTTGCGCGATGATCTCGAGGCCTATTTGGCGTCGTCGCAGTCGCGGACCACAGGTGATGTCACTCTTCGCACCAGTGGCGGCAATGTGCACGCCGTGGCGGTGAACTCGCCTCTCATCCTTCAGCGGACCGATAGTGTCTATGCGCAAAAGGCAGCCTGGTCCGGCGTTGCCGCCGAAGGTTTCACCATGCTGTCGGGTCAATCGACCCAGCTTTGGCACAAAATGGGACGGGCAGCAGAAAAATGACGGCACCGATTGATGAAATCCTCCGCCATTTGACGGATTTGGTGGCTGTGGAAACGACGAACCCGCCCAGGGAGATCGCAGGCGACGGGTCGTTGGTTCAGGCCGTCCGCAATGCCTTGCCAGGTTTCGATGTGGATGTGCGCGATTTAGGTGACGGCTCGGTGATTATCGAGGCCAAGCGCGGTAAGGCACCTGTGCTGTTCAATGTGCATCTCGACACGGTGCCGGTGGCGAAGGGGTGGTCGCAAGACCCGTTTACGCTCATTGTCGGCAACGACCGGGCGGTGGGGCTCGGCGCCTGTGATATCAAAGGTGCAGCTGCCGTGCTGTTCGCGCTTGCGGCGCACACAGACCACCCCATGCATTTGGTGTTGACCACAGATGAAGAGGCCGGGCAAAGCACCTGCATCCGTGAGTATGTGAAATCACCGGCAGGGGTGACGCAAGCCATCATCGCTGAGCCAACGAGCGTGAAAGCAGTCTTGGAGCATCGGGGGATCTTCAGCGCACGTATGGCCTTCAAAGGTACCAGCGCCCATGCGAGTGTCGGTGCGGCGAAAAGCGCCGTGCACGATGCGGCGCGGTGGATTTCGGCGGTGATTGAGCATCCGCTTGCGGCGCAAAACAAGCTCAATGTGGGCCGGGTTGAAGGCGGCGTGAAGCCCAATATGATTGCGGCTGAGGCGGAGCTTTTGTTTGGCTTCCGCGCCGCGCCTGGCGAAGACTATCGTGATCTCTTGGCCACCTTCGATGGGGCAACGCCAGTGACCGGTGAGCGGACAATCCGTTTCGTGGGGCCTGCGCTGCCGACAGATCGAGAAGGCGTGGCGGCTGCTGCACAGGATCGCGCCGCGGCATGGGCCGATGAGGTGGGGCTTGAGAAATCCGCACCCGTCGATTTCTTTACCGAGGCGGCATTCTTCGCCGCCGCTGGCGTGCCCGCCATGGTGCTCGGTCCTGGTGATATCGCGCAAGCCCACACGGCGGATGAGTGGGTGGCGCTAGCTGATCTTGCCCGTGCCTTTGACGTTTACGAACGGATTCTGCGTCATGGCTGATGTGACGTTTCGGGATCAGGCGATCCTGCTTCTCTCCAACCTCGAAGAGGGGCGCGAGGTCCGCACCTATCTGCAGCAGTTCTCCAAAACAGATTTGGGGTGCTTCGCGGTGATTAAGGTGGGCGGCGCGCTTGTCGCTGAAGAGCGCGCGGCGCTCGGCCAGCGCCTTGCGCTATTGCAGGCCCTCGATTTGAAACCCATTGTCGTCTTTGGATCAGGTCCCCAGCTTGATGCCAAGCTTTCGGCCGCCGGTATCGAAACGCCGCGTAAGGATGGCCTGCGCGTCACGCCAACGGATGCTGTGGCCATCGTCGCCCGGGAAGCGGCCAGCACGGGTCTTTCCCTCGCCGAAGCGATTACGGGCGCAGGTGGCCACGCCTTTCTTGCGCCGCCATCGGCTGTCATCGCCGAGGCCATCGATCCCGATACCTATGGTCGTGTCGGCACGGCTTTGGGCGTACATGCCGAGAGCATCGAGCAATTGCTGCGAACGGATGCGATCCCGCTCGTTGGCTGTGTCGCGCAAGACGCTGAAGGCCGCATGCTGAACGTCAATGCGGATGATATTGCCCGGGTGATCGCCCAGGCGGTGACGCCGCAGAAGATCGTCTTCCTCACCTCCACGGGCGGGTTGCTGGATGAGACTGGCGCGATCATCGACTCGATCAATCTGGCAACGGATTACGATACGCTGATGGCAGAAGACTGGGTGCATTCCGGCATGGCCGTGAAGCTGCAGCAGATCCGTAAGCTGCTCGATGGTCTGCCGATGTCCAGTTCGGTTTCGATGACCGACACAAAGCACATGATGAAAGAGCTTTTCACCCATGGCGGCGCTGGTACCTTGATCCGACAAGGGGAACGGATTTTGGTCAGTCGCGATGTGGATGTCGAAAAGCTGACACCACTGATCGAGACTGCCTTCGGTCGTCCCCTGCGGGCCGACTATTGGGCCGAGACGAAAATCGATTACGTGATCCACTCTGAGCGCTATCGCGCGGCAGCCGTCGTGACCAATCATGGTGGTATTCCGTGTCTAGATAAATTCGCCGTGAGCCATGAGGCGCGCGGTGAGGGCTTGGCCAAGGCTGTGTGGAAAGTCCTTCGTCAGGAGGCGCCGAATTTGATTTGGCGCAGCCGGCCTTCCAATCCGTTTAACGGGTTTTACGTCAATGCCGCCGATGGGTTTCTCCGGGCCGACCCTTGGTTGGTGCTTTGGTGCGGAGATGTGTTGGGCGGTGAGGCGCTACGGCTGGCGAAGGAGGTGGCGCAACGTCCCCCCGACTTTGCGGGGGATGCGGCATGAGCGGTGCACCGAAGAAAGTCGCGCTTGTCGGCGCGCGCGGGCACGTCGGCAAAGAGGTCGTGCGGCTCATCGATCAAGATCCGGACTTCGCCCTCACCTTGGCCACCTCGCGCGAGAACGCCGGCAAGCCTGTTGGCGAGATACTGGGGGCAGGTCCTGACGATTTGCTTTTCACCGAGAGCGATCCCGACGCAGTGGCCGATGCTGGCGCCGATGCGGTGCTGCTTGGGTTGCCGAATGGGTTGGCTGCGCCCTTCGTTGAGGCGATCGAACGCACTGCGCCCGAGACAGTAATCGTTGATATCAGCGCTGATTATCGGCATGTCCAGGGATGGATCTTCGGCCTTGTCGATCTGCACGCCGATGATATTCGCGGGGCGACGCGGATCGCGAACCCTGGCTGCTATGCAACGGCTGGCATTCTGTCGCTCTATCCGCTGCGCGATGTGCTCGATGGGACGCCTTCCATATTTGGCCTTTCTGGATATAGCGGCGCAGGGACCACGCCGGGGCCGCGAAACGATCCAGAGCGGCTGCGCGACAATGTCCTTCCTTATGGTTTTGCAGGCCACGGTCATCAGGCGGAAATCAGCGCTACCATCGGTCGACCGGTGCGGTTCGTGCCCCACGTCGCGGCCTTTTTCCGAGGGCTGATCACAACGGTGACGGCGCCGCTGAAGCCCGGCGTTTCGGTTGAAGGGGTGAAGGCCGCCTATGCGCGTGCCTATGAGGGCAATCCGACGGTTCACCTGCAGGACGAACCGCCAGAGCCGCGGCAGGCAGCAAATACGGTCAATGCCATTATCGGCGGTGTCGCGATCGATCCCGCCACGCATATGTTGGCGGTGACCTGCGCGCACGACAATCTGCTGAAAGGCGCGGCATCCCAAGCGCTCGCCAATGCCCGACTTGGGCTCAAGCTCGACTAATCAGCACTCAAATCAACGTACACGCGCCTTCCGTTGCGGGGCTGACACTCGCACGGAAGGGGGCGAAGAGTTCGCGCCCCAGCCCGTCGTGATTGTTGCGCGGCGCTGCAGCTGGTTTTCGCGCCTCAAACCCTTCTTCGCGCACTTCGAGGATCCCGGCTTCCGCGTCGAGAAGCATGCGGTCGCCGTCTGTGATTTTTGCGATGGGTCCGCCATGCAATGCTTCAGGGGTGAGGTGTATGGCGGCCGGCGTTTTTCCGCTTGCCCCGGACATGCGTCCGTCGGTCACCAGCGCGACCTTGAAGCCGCGGTCTTGTAGCACGCCCAGTTGGGGGGAGAGCTGATGAAGTTCAGGCATGCCATTGGCGGCAGGCCCCTGAAAGCGCAAAACGGCAATCAAATCACGGTCGAGTTCACCAGCGCGGAAGGCGTCGAGAAACGCTTGTTGGTCGCTGAAAACCCGGGCGGGCGCCTCCACCCGACGGTGTTCCGGCGCAACGGCTGAGGTCTTGATGATCGACTGACCCAGATTGCCTGTGAGCAGCTTCAGCCCCCCTTGTGCAGCAAACGGATCATCAACGGGCCTGACGATATCAAGGTTGAGGGATCGACTCACGCCGTCGCGCCAAACCAATTCGCCATCATCAAGGAAAGGCTCCTTCGTGTACGCATCGAGCCCTTGTCCCATCGCAGTGACCACGTCCTCACAAAGAAGGCCTTCGCGCCGTAACTGCGCGATCACGAAACCGAGCCCGCCTGCCGCGTGGAAATGGTTCACGTCGGCGGGGCCGTTTGGATAGACGCGGGCGAGGAGGGGGGTGACGGAAGAGAGCTCGGCAAAGTCCTCCCACGTCACAATCCAACCGGCAGCACGGGCCATGGCGACAAGGTGGATCGCCAAATTGGTGGAACCGCCGGTTGCGTGTAGCCCGACAATCGCATTGACGAATGCCCCCGCCGAAGCGACGTGTTGCAGGCCTTGCTCTGGCGCCATCTGGACCACGTGCGTAGCGGCTTTCGCTGTTAACGCATCTCGTAACGGTGTATGCGGATTGACAAACGCGGCGCCGGGGAGGTGCAGCCCCATCATTTCCATCACCATCTGGTTTGAATTCGCGGTCCCGTAAAAGGTGCACGTGCCTTGGCTGTGATAAGAGGCCATCTCGCCTTCGAGCAGGGTCGCCCGATCGATTTCGCCTTGCGCATATCGAGCACGAATCGCGGCTTTCTCCTTATTCGGCAGGCCAGAGGTCATGGGGCCAGCGGGGACGAAGAGAGTGGGCAAGTGCCCAAACGATAGCGCGCCAATGGTCAGTCCCGGCACAATTTTATCGCAAACGCCCAAGCACAGCGTCGCATCGAACAGAAAATGGCTCAACGCCACGGCCGTCGACATGGCGATGACATCGCGGCTGAAAAGCGAAAGCTCCATGCCGTCCTGTCCTTGGGTCACACCATCGCACATGGCCGGTACGCCCCCGGCGACTTGCGCGGTTGCGCCGACGCTGCGGGCTGCCGCTTTCAGGAGATCCGGAAAATTCTTATACGGCGCGTGTGCCGAAAGCATATCGTTATAGGCGGTGACGATGCCGATATTCTTGCTCTGCGTTCTCAGGCGAAGCTTGTCTGCCGCAGAAGCGGCTGCATAGCCATGGGCAAGATTGCCACAAGACAGGGCAGTGCGCTTGCCCCGCGCGGCCATCTCTGCGCATTTTTCCAAATAAGCGGCGCGGGTCTCTTTGCTGCGGCTTTCGATCCGTGCAACGACTTCAGCGATTGTCTCGTGCGGTCGGGTCATCAGACCCTCCTTTTTCGGCTTACGGTGCCCAATAGATGGTCAAAGGAAATGTAGGATCATTGATCAGGTCGGCCACGGGAAGTTCAGGGGCGTTGCCCGTCATCACGCCGTCGATCACGGCCTTCTTGTCCTCACCAACGATAGCGAGGATCGGGCAGTCACTCGCTTTGAGCGCGGCCATGCTCATGGTCCAACGAGGGTAGGGCGCGCCCGCAGGCAAAGGGTCGGGCTGGGTTTCGTAGACGCGACCGAGGCCCTGGCGCGCCTCCATCATCCCTTCGCCCTGCGGGAAGATCGAAGCGATATGCCCATCGCTCCCCATACCGAGCAGTGTGGCCGCGCATTGCATGGGATAGTCGATCAAAGCGTTGGGGCCGTCGAGCGGCACAAACGTCGCGTAATTGCCGGCGCCGCGAAAGAGCGTGCGGCGCACGAGCTTTGCGTTGCGATCGTCACTTTCAGCCGGGACTTGGCGCTCATCGGTCAGGGTGACGAGCACTTTCTCCCACGGCACGCGGGCGGTCGCGCCAAGCCGTTGATAGATCGGTCCGGGGGTAGAGCCACCCGCGGCCGCGAACCCAGCGACGCCATCGCGTCGCGCGGCAACGATCAGGGCATCGGCGATCTTGCGCGTCGCGGCGTCATACATTTGGTCGCGTTCATCGAAAGTCTCCACCTCAATCATGCCAGCTATGCCCCCGTCGCTCCGTCAACGCATGTTTCCCATTTGGCCCGTCCGTGCCTGCCTTATAGGGCCGTGCCGACACGGGGTGGGCTTTCCAACTATCGACAATGCCATCAACCCATCGCCACGCGGCCTCTTGCTCATCGCGTTGGACAAATAAGGAGGGATTGTCTTGTAGGGCATCGAGAATGAGCTGCTCATAGGCAATGCGCCGACGGGAGCTGCCTAAGTGATCGACCAATGAGAGGTTGAGGCTGAGCTCCTCGAGCGGCATGTCACCTGTGGTGAGGCCCGGCTTCTTGTTCATAATCTGTAGACGTACCTCTTCTTTCGGTTGGAGCACGATGATCAGATCATTCGGCGAGACGGGACCCGAAAAGATGGAATGCGGCAGCGGCCGAAATGAGATGGCGATCTGTGTTTTGCGTTCTGCCATCCGTTTGCCGGTCTGCAGGTAGAAGGGCACGCCCGCCCAGCGCCAGTTCATGATCTCTGACTGAATGGCGACAAAGGTCTCGGTATCGCTTTCTTTGCCCCCAATGTCCTCCAGATAACTCGCGGCGCGATCGCCGTCTGGGGTGAATCCATCCGTGTATTGACCACGTATGGTGCGGGCTTCGCAGTTCTCCGGGGTGATGGGAGACAAAGAACGCAGGACTTTCACCTTCTCATTGCGAATAGCTTCCGCTGTCAAACTCGCCGGTGGCTCCATAGCCACCAGACATAAGAGTTGGAGGAGGTGGTTTTGCACCATATCGCGGATCGCGCCGTAGGCATTGTAATAGTCGCCGCGGCCTTCTGTGCCGCCGGTCTCAGAGATCGTGATCTGCACATTGTCGATCGAGACCGCATTCCATAAGGGCTCGAAGATCGTGTTGCCAAACCGCAGCGCGATCAGGTTTTGAACCGTCTCCTTACCCAGATAATGATCGATGCGGAAGGTGCGCTCTTCTGAAAAGGCGGAGGCCAGCACATCGTTGATCTCAACGCATGAGGCCAGATCGTGCCCCATCGGTTTCTCAACAACGATCCTGTTTGGCGCCTCCGTGAGGCCAGCGGATTTCAGATTCTCAACGACCGCACTGAAGATTGAGGGGCTGGTCGAGAGGTAGAAGACGGCTTCGCGCTGACCGTCATCTAGCGCAGCGCGAAGGGCGTTGAAATCCTCCGCTTTCGTTGCATCAACGGAGACATAAGTGACGCGCGCAGCGAAGGCGTCGAAGGCGGCGTCATCGTAATAGCTGCCGACCCTTGCTTTGATCCACGCCTTAAGGTCTTCGTGGAATGCACGGTCATCTGCGTAACTTGACCGCGCCGAGCCGATGATCCGTTGGTCGTCCTCGAGTAAACCCTCCAGGTGAAGGTAATAAAGCGACGGGAACAACATCCGCTTGGCGAGATCGCCAGTGGCGCCGAACAGCACGAAACTCACATTTCCGCTCATCTCAACTCCCTTCGCCTCTTTCGTCGGAGACGTTAGCACGCTGCGTCGACAGGGCAAAAATGATGGTCGATGCTGCGTTTAGTGGCCAGAGAGGAAGCGTTTTAACGGATGGTGTGTGTGGGGATTGTTAAAATGGAGCACAGCTGTGCATCGGAGGGCGTCCTCGGCGCAAATATCGTTCGCGTGGAGGGTGCGATAGCCTGAAAAGAGGTAGGCATGTCCGGGGATCATTCGAATGCACTTCAAAGCGCCTTTCGCATGGCGCGATTTTAATCCGTACTGGGCGATCGGATTGGCGTAGCGAACTTTGTCGAGCACGTTCAACGCGTATGACTGGCGGATCGGTCGATGGTTCGGCAGCATGATGAGGTCGCCCATGGGGCCACTCTTCGGCATCGCGATGGGAATGATCATTGTTAGGATAAAAGAGTCGTAGTGAAATCGAAGCGACTCGCGTTGTCCGGTTTCCCCGCGAAGAACGCGAACGGTCTGCCGCGCGTGAAGGTCGCCCGAAGAGGTGCCACTCATTTCTTGGCAAAGGCGCGTCGCCAAGCTGAGGACAGCCGGACATGTTGGCAGGTCCGCGAGGAACGTCCCCTCTAAACCGGTCGTCCCCTCGAAGAACACATAGCCGCCATCGCCAGCGTCCGAGGCTCTCGCCAGAACGCGGCAAGCGGCATCCACGTCACCATTGCCAATGACGTTCGGGATTTCGACGGCCCCGTCCCGATCGATCTGGTCGGCGATCACAGCGGCATCCATGTTCAGCAGTGAACTGCAGACTGTCTTTGCCATGTGAACCCCATCCCCCGATGCGTGACCTTCAAGACGATCCCCAAAGGTCACGGCGGAAGTGTGGCGCCTTTAGTCCGCCGGCACAATCCGCAGGACCTCGCCCCCGGCCTCGTCTCCCCGGATTTCAGTCGTCGCAAAAAGGGTGCCATCGGGCGAAAGGGCGACGTCCCGGATACGCATGTCCCGCTCGCGCAGGATAAAGGTTTGGGGCGCATCAGGATTGCCAGGATCGGCGATCTGGATTTGCTTATACGCCAGGGCGCTCGACAACAGCTTGCCCTGCCATTGCGGAAAGTCGTCTGCGTCGTAATAGAGGAGGGCAGAAGGCGCGATGGACGGCGTCCAGTGGAAAAGCGGTTGCTCGCGCCCTGGAAGCTCGGTGTAGGGAGAAATCTGCGCGCCGGAATAATCTATGCCGTAGGTGATCACCGGCCAACCATAGTCTGTACCCGGCGTGATCCGGTTCATCTCGTCGCCGCCGCGCGGCCCGTGCTCATTGCTGTAAACTGTGCCTGCTGGCGTCACGGCAATCCCTTGCGGGTTGCGATGGCCGTGGCTCCAAATCTCGGGCAGGGCGTCGCTATCGTTCAAAAACGGATTGCCAGGTGCAGGATCCCCATCCTCTGTAAGCCGAAGGATTTTGCCAAAATGATTGTCGAGCTTCGGCGCTTCAGCCTTATAGGCATAGCCTTCGCCTGAGGTGAGGAGGAGCGTTCCGTCCTCCAACCAAACCATGCGTCCACCATAATGCGCCGCCGTGTCGCGCTCGGCCCTCGCGGTGAACAAGATTTCGATGTTCGAAAGGCGCCCGCCTTCGCGCGTTTCTTCAAAGACGCCGCGTGCCAGGGTCAGCGTGTTCGCGCCCTGTGTACCCGCCGCATAGGTGAGATAAAGATAGCCATTGTCTTCAAAGTCGGGGTGCGGCACCGCCTCGAACAGGCCGGCCTGGCTCGCGGCAAAGACCTCGGGCACCCCCGAAACAGGCGTGGGGAGCAAAGCGCCATCGCGGATTACGCGAAGTTGGCCTGGCCGCTCGGTGACCAGGATGTCGCCTGAGGGCAACCACGAGAGGTCCCATGGATCATTGAGGCCTTCTGCCACCACTTCGACCTGATAGGCCGAGGGCGAAACGGCACTTGCCTGCGTTTCATCGATCTGTGGTGCGCCTTGAACAAAAAGGGCCAATATTGCGAGCATGCTAACCTCACCTTTCTTCGGTGAAGGGGCGCCATGCCCCCACCCTCATCGGCTTGCGTTTTCGTTTTAAGCCGGTCACATGCGGCATTAACCAACGCGGGCAGCGTTTGGAAGGAGTTGGGTATGCGGTTTGTCGGCGCCGTCGTGGCTTGGATTTTCGCGTCGCTCATTACTTTCGTCGCCGGGATCGGCGCTGGGCAGAACGTGGCGCTCAACGAAATCGCCGCCTTGGGCGCGCCGATGCCGATCGATGTGCGGTTCCACAGTGTGATCGAAACCCTCATGGGCACCACAAGCTATGCGGTGGTTGTGGCGATCGGCTTTGCCATTGCCTTCTATGTGGCGAGCCTCGTCAAAGCGTTGCTGCCTGCACTGGCGATCATTGCCTATCCCCTGGCCGGGGGCCTGGCGATCGCAGTGGCGCTGGAGATTATGCGGCTCAATTTTGGCATTTATCCGCTGCCCGGCGCTGAGGCGACGCTGGGATATGCGCTCCATGTCGCCGCTGGGGCGATAGGCGGGGTGATCTTTGAGGTCTTCCGGCCGCGTCGCCGATAGGCGCTATTGTAAATTGCCGAGGACTTCCCGGGCGTTATAGCTTTCTTGGCGTGGCGGTTTGGGCCCGCGACCCATCAAGATTTCAAGTCGGGTGATGGCGGCGCGCCGCTCGGCACCCAAGGGCACTTGCACCCCAATTCCCACATTTGCGTTCCGGCTACCGGTCGCCCCGCCAATCCCGATCGTGGGGCCGAAATTTCGATCGGCGACTGTGTCTGTTGAACGGTCGACCACGGTGAAGTGGTCATATCCCGCCGCCACAGTTAGCTCGGCGGCGCGCCGTAAGGCGCCATCGAAAGACGCTGAAAAATCAGCCGCTTGATAGGTCACCCGATAGCGATCTGTTTCGATCTGCTGGTCGCGATAGCCAAAGTCAGAGGCGCTTTGCGCGGGCCCATAGATGGGGCTGCTGGCACAGGCGCTAAGGGCGAGGGCGCTGAGCGCGATGAGAGCGGGAAGAGACCGGGTCATGCCCTCTCTTAGGCCTTCTCCCGGGGGCTCGGCTACCGCTTTTTGCGCAGGTGTTTTGCGGCGCGCACGCGGTGCTTGCGTCGCTTCCGCGCTGCCGCTATTGCGCCCGCTCGACTGTCGCCCGCCCTTGTGCGGTGCGCCGCCCTTTATTGCGGAGAGGTGCCGGAGTGGTCGAACGGGGCGGTCTCGAAAACCGTTGAGCGC
>CAYFHK010000019.1:0-31973 GCA_964342585.1 uncultured Caulobacterales bacterium
TCGGCTTGATGACCTCGGTTCTATTAACGCCCGATGGTGAAATCGCAGAGGCTGAGGCCGCCCACGGCACCGTGACCCGCCACTTCCGCGCCCATCAGCGCGGGGAAGAGACATCGACCAACTCCATCGCCTCCATTTTCGCGTGGACACGCGGCCTGGCACACCGGGCGAAGCTCGACAGCAATGATAAACTGGCTGAGTTCGCAAAGACGCTTGAGCAGACCGTCGTCAAAACCGTTGAGTCAGGTCACATGACGAAAGACTTGGCGTTGCTCATTGGCGCTGAGCAAGGCTGGCTCACCACGACCGGCTTTCTCGATAAAGTCGATGAGAATTTCCAAAAAGCGATGGCCTAATCGCTCAGATCAAGTCCAACAAAAAACGGGGCCCGCGAGGCCCCGTTTTTCGTTCGTGTGCGCTTACCTTAGAAAGGCACCGTGACCCGAATGCCGCCCGACAATTCGTCGAAATCGTCACGCGCTGTCATGCCTTCGACGCTCGCCTCGAGCATGGCATCGCTCGGGAGATCCCATTCGATGCCGGCACGGTACGCCACGTAATCATTGTCAGCCAATGGCGCGCCGCCGGTATAGGCCATGGGCGCCCCGTTCGGTCGGATCGTGATCATCCGATCATTGTCCAAGACGTCTGAGCGATACACCACGCGGGCAAACGGGCGCAGACCGGCCGACAGCGGCACTGTCAGCTCAGCGCCGCCGTAGACATGCAGCGCTTCGAAATCTTGATCGCCAAAGCCGATCGATGTTGCCGCCGGCCCTTGCTCCGTATACGCATCCATATCGACTTTGGTGTAGTCAACGCCGCCGATGATCCCGATGAAGGACGCATCGCCGAACAGATCCACGCCGCCTTCAAGGCCCCCGCCAAAGAGCGAGGCTTCGGTCTCGCCGACCTGCTGACGGATCGCCGGACCAAGGGTCACATTACGGACGATTTCGTCGAAATTCAGCTGCCCGAAGCTCGAATACGCGCCCCAACGGAACCGGTCTTGCTCACCGCGATAATGCAAGGTCACCATCAGCGCGTCAGAGTCGACATCGCCGAGCCCTTGAGCAAATTCGGCATCGCCCAGGACGTAAGAGAACGAGGCGCCGAAGCCCACCAAAGGCGAGAGCTGATAATCAACACCCGCATCAAACCGCATCAATGTGCTCTGCAAGCCTGGCGCGGCCGTGGTGCCGCCAATGTCGAGATCGTCCGTCGAGATGCCGCCGAAAACGCTGACATCGCCCGCCTCACCTGACCGACGGAATTGATCCGTCGCCAATCGGCGCGATCCCTCGATAAATTGTTCACCGGTATAAACCAATTGACCGATTTGTCCGGGCGCGATGACCGTCGCCAGCGCCATTTGCCCTTGCAAGCGCTGCGCGATCCCCGCGGGGTGAACGGAGTCGGCCAAGAGGTAAGTCTCGTTGGCGTCCGGCGTGACATAGTTGGCGGGCAAACAGACAAGCGAATTGCCCGTACAGGCTGTATCCGTCACGTTGACGATCCCGAACTCACCCGGATCGACGACGATCTCCTCATAGAGGCCGGCGATATTCAGATAAATGGCATTTGGCTGCAGGGTGCCGAGCGCCGTGTCGAGGGCAGCGTTGAAATCATCAATCCCCTGAACGTTGGCGACCAGCACTGTACCCGGACCGGTGTCGACGAGTGTTTGCGTGAGCCCAGCGAGCGAGTTCGCGGCGCCAATAAATTCGTCTACGGTGGCTTGCGATGCGAGCAACGCGAAAAGGTCGTTCCCGCCGCCTTGAATCGTCACGAAGTCGCCTGCGCTAAAACTGTCGGCCACCAGAAAATCCGTCACCTGATCGGCGATCGGTTTGCGTGTAAAGAGGCTTGGGGGCTGCGTCGCAGTGACGCGGGACCCGCCTTCGGCGAAGTTCAGACCGCCAGCTGACGCGGGTTCCAGCTCCAATCCGAGGCCTGCAGCCAGCACTTCGACCCAGACTGGATCTGGGTTGGTGGTGAACGAGCCAGCGCCGGGTGGCGCGGCAAAATTATAGGCGCCACCGTCACTCAAGCTATCACCGAAGGTGACTTGTCGTGTGTAAGTCGGCGACTGAGCCGCCGCCACGCCGACTGCGGTAATAAAAGTGCTCATCATTGCTGCACTTGCGAAGAGCTTTCTCTTCATTACTGTCCTCCCGGTCGCAGGTAGAATTTATCGTGTTGGCCGGTCTCTGTACCAGCACTTCACATTGTTTGAATTGCGACACGTACTCCTGAGTTTTTTCCTGCGCATCGTCAATATGGCACAAATGTGACATCGCTCATGGATGATGGATTGGAAACGCGGGGGAACAAACCGCGCCGTTAACCGTAATTTACCGTGTCAACAAAAAATTGCTTTTCAGGAGTGTACTGATGTCCTCTATCGGCTCACGGAAATTCCCGGTGCGTCGTTTGACGCTGCTTTCCTCTGTTCTCATGCTGGGCGCGTGCGCGACGCCCTACAACGAATCTTTAAGCTATGAATTCACGGACGGTGATCCTTATTTGATCAACGATCCGGACTACAATAATCGCGGCGATTACGTGCCGATCCGTGGTGAAGGTGTTGCGCCGCGTCGCGGCGCTGTCGCATCTGCCAGGTATGTTCGCGAGGGGGCCGGCATCGCTGAAGCGCGCCGCGCGCACCAAGCCCTTCCTGACTATCGCGCGGAGCAACTGGATGGTGGGTGCGAGAGCGTCATCCGCGTTCGTTATGGCGATACGCTTTCCGAGATTGCCGAATATTGCGACGTACCCGTTCGGTCATTGATGGCAGTTAATAATCTGTATAATCCGCACGACCTTGAGGTCGGCCAGTCTTTGCGTATCCCCGCCACCCGCGGCACGGTGTACGAAGGTGTCGCCCCCACGGCGCGCGCAGCCGTCAGCCGCGCAAGCTCTGTAGCCGTCGCACCCGCAGCGATCACCTATGAGCCGCATTTGGCATTCAGCCCAGAGCGTGGCGCACTGTCAGACGAAGTCACGCTTGTGGTTCGTGACCTTCCGCCTGATACAGAAGTCGCTATTATGGTTGGGCATAGCCGAAGCGAGATGCGCCCTTATCGTCGTCTTCGTTCGAACGCAGATGGTTTGGTCCGGACGGCAGTTCGCCTCGATGACGGATATGGCTATGACCAGGCTTTGTTCGCCATCCGCACTGCTGACCGCCAATATCAAGCGTTTGCCGAACAACCTTATGTAATCCGCAGAGCTGCTCATCGTACAAGCCAAGCGCCAACGGTCGCACCTGTGACGCGGGCGCCTGCAAACCCGAACTACACGGCGTCGCGCCGCCCCGTGCAACAACCGGTATCGAGAAACGACCTCGCCGAGGTTGCGATTGCGGGCGTGATTACGGATGAAGGCATCAACTGTCCGACCTTCCGAGACGACGCTGGTCAGCTCTACTCCTTGCTCGGTGATCTCGACGGATACGCTCAAGGTGACCGCGTGCGGATCAATGGTGCGATCGAAACCGACAGTCGCGTTTGCGGTCTCGGCCAGAGCCTTCAAGTTTGGCGCGTTGCGCAAGCCCCGTGGTAAGCTGAAGCTAAATCGCTCAATGCGAGCGGTTGTGTGGTCCTTGCCAGACTGACACCTTTCTGAGAACATCTTCCACCATCAAAAAATAATGACGAATATGATGGTGGGAGGCGTTTTTCGTGACCAGGATCCTCTTTGGCCTGTTATTGGTGATGGCCGTCGCGACATTGGTGGCGATGGTATCTGTTGTGGATGGGCCGGCTGCGGGCGTTGCTCACCCGTCCATCCCAGAGATGCAGGTTGGACTGGAAGGTGCCGAGCGCATCGAAGGCATCTGGCTTCCCGGACTTGTTCTCTACACGGCGATATTAATCGCCATCCCCTTCCTCTGCGCCTTAGGCGTCAATCAAGCGAAACGTACCCGCCAATTTTGGGTGTTGATGGGGGGCGTGTGCGCATTGACGCTCTTGAATATGGTGGGCGTTGCGTGGGGCTACATGCACTTCCTGCAAACAGGGAAAACTAATTTTCTTCTCGGCTTCCCCTTGCCGACCGCGCTGATGATGTTCGGCACATGGGTCACCGCACTTGGCTATAGCGCCATTTACGTTGCGCAGTTCGATCACCTGATTTTCACGCCCGAGAATGATGAAGAAGTGGCGGCGCTCGCGAAATCCTACCGCGAAAGAGCTGAGACCGCATGATGGAGGCGTTGAGACAGCCCATCATTCTGGGCAGCGTATTCATTTATATGGTGATGTGCGTGGGCGTCGGCCTCTGGGCGATGCGGCGCACCCACTCAGCCGCAGATTTCTTTGTGGCCGGACGAAGCCTTGGGCCGCTTGTGGTCGGGCTAGCGGTTTTCTCATCGACTCTTTCGGGCTTCGGTTTCGTTGGCGGGCCCGGGCTTGTCTACGCCATGGGCATGAGCTCGGTGTGGATGGCCATGGTTTCCGGCCTTGGTTACGCTATCTGTTTCTTTCTCCTGGCGAAGCGTATACGGATTATCGCGGAAATCCGCGATACTGTCTCTCTCCCTGATATCGTCGCCGCACGATATAACAGCGAATGGACCCGCGGATTGATGGCGGTGGTGATCTTATTGGGCGTGATGGGGTATTTGGCGACACAAATTCTCGCCATGGCCACGGTGCTGCAATCGATCCTGATCGACTCGCCTTGGTTCGCGAATATCGACCTCATCACCTGCGCCGTTATCGCTTCGAGCGTGTTGATTTTTTATTCCGTGACCGGCGGCATCGTCGCGTCAGTTTACACTGATTTGGTCCAAGGGCTGATCATGATGGTCGCTGGCGTGCTTGTGGTGATCACGGCCGTCAATGTGTTCGACGGCGGGTTTACGGAGCCCTCCACCACCATTTTGCGCGACGATCCCGAAGCGATCATGCCCTTCGGCACGATCGGCATTTTCGGTGCGCTCGCTTGGTTCTTCATGTTTGGGGTGGGGATCGCCGGGCAGCCGCATCTGATCACCAAACTGATGATGAACCGAAAGGTACGCGACAACCGCGTGATCCTGCCTTTATCGATCGGCGGCTACGCGATGGCGGCGCTGTTGTGGGTTTCGATCGGGGTCACCATGCGGGCGCTGGTGGTTGGCGGCGATGCGGCGCCTTTGATTGGGGCCGATGCCGCGGCGCCGACCTTCCTCGCTGAATACGCACACCCCCTTCTCGCCGGCGTCGTCTTCGCGGGGCTCTTTGCGGCCATCATGTCGACGGCAGATGCCTTTTTGAACGTCGGCGCAGCGGCGGTGATCCATGATTTGCCCCAGGCTATTCGCGGCCGCTCCTTGGAGAAGGAGCTGTTTTGGGCCCGCGCCGCGACCGTCGGCATCGCGGTCGTCGCAACGCTTTTTGCCCTTTATGCGCACTTTGTCAGCGGTAGGCTCGTGGCGCTTCTTGGGGCGTTCGGATGGGGAACCTTTGCCGCCGCCATCGTGCCCGTTGTGGCCATTGGGCTGAATTGGAAGCGGGCGACCGCGCGCGCCGCCATCATCGCCATCACGCTTTCCATCGCGGTCAATTTCGGCATTGAGCTGTTCTCCATCGCCGTGCCGCTAGCCATGGCGGGTGGTTTCATCGCCCTTCTGGTCTCCACCATCGCCTTTATCGGGATCTCCTATCTCAGTCCCGCGCCAGCGCTGGCCCCTGAGATCGATCGGGCGATGGAAATTTAGTGCGCGTTCACTTTTGAGAAGGCCAACGCCAGATATTGTCCTCCCCGTGGGATCCAGGCACATGAGTGCCGATGGTCATGGGGGCAGGCAGACGCGACATGGGTGAAGCGAGCCGCGTGAACAAAGCGCCCCTCTTCGTCGAGGACGTCACCAAACACTACGGTCCCTTTACCGCCGTCGACGGGCTCAGCTTTTCCGTCGAGCGTGGGGAGATCTATGGCTTTTTGGGCCAGAACGGCGCTGGCAAGACCACGACTCTTCGGATGATCATGGACATCGTGCCGCCCTCCCGCGGCCGGGTCTTGGTGTTGGGCAATGACAGGCCGCGCCAAGTCAAACGACGTGTCGGCTACCTCCCAGAGGAGCGCGGGCTGTATCGGAAAATGCGCGCGCGGCAAGCAATCGCCTATTTCGCGCGGCTGAAGGGCGTGCCGGGCGGCGTGGCAAAGCGGCGCGCGAACGAGCTCTTAGAGCGGTTCGGGCTGGGCGCCTTTGCCGCCGCCAAGATCGAGACCCTCTCAAAAGGCATGGCGCAGAAGGTACAATTGCTCGCCACCATCGCCCACGAGCCTGACCTCCTCATCCTCGATGAGCCCTTTTCTGGCCTCGACCCCGTCAACCAGCAGGTGCTGGAGACGATGATTTCGGATTTGCGCAAGGAAGGCCGGACGATCATTTTCTCCACCCACGTGATGGAGCACGCCGAGCGCCTGTGCGACCGGTTCTTGATTTTGCGCCAGGGACAGAAAGTCTTTGAAGGCACGCTGGCTGAAGCCCGCCAGACGGACCGGCCGATCCTCATGCTACAAACGCCAGACGACCCCCTGCCCCTGTTAAGTGAACCCGGCATTGAAGACATCGTGGCCCAGGACCATGGTCGGTATGCGCTGATCATCACCGATGAGGCAGACCGGCAAAGCATTTTGCGGGCTTGCATAGAAAAGAACATCCGCGTCGAGTTTTTCGGCGAGGCCGTGCCGTCCTTACACGATATTTTCGTCCGGCTTGCCGGCAGCGCGTCGGAGGTGTCATGAACGCGCTCTTTCAGCTGATCGCGCACGAGTATCGAAAATACGTCTTTACGCGTGGCTTTTTGATCTTTCTTTTGATCCTTCCGGCTTCTGGATTGTTTGGGTTGTTCGCGGCCTCGATTAATGACCGCGCCGCGCCACAGCGCACGTTTACTGTGGTGGATGCCACGGGCGAGCTCTTGCCCGTGATTGACGCGGCGTTGGCAATGGACCGAATTGAGGCATCGATCCGCGCTTGGGATAGCTACACCCAGGTGATGCTGACGGATACCGCGCGGTCTCAACTGCCCGATCCCTTCGCCCCCGCGCGGATTTCGTCGGACCGGCGAGCGGCGTTTGAGGCGGCGGGCGGCCTCGACGCGGCCTTCAGCCTCATAGAAGATGATCTACCTGAAGGGGCCGTGCCGCCATCGGCCCCGCGCGATCGATTCCGGCTCATCCCTCAGGAACTTTTTTTACAGGATGGCGATGCGTCCATCGACGCGGCAACGGAGGCGCTCCTTCCTTATCTCCGCGGCGAAAAAACGGTAGCAGGCGAAACGCGGCCGCTCTTTGCAGCGCTTCTGATCCCGGAAGATTTTGCTGACGGCGGCGCTGTTCAGTACTGGTCCGATAACCTGGTCGACACCGATTTGCGGAACTTCCTCGACTACACGCTGACGAGGGAACTGCGAAATTTCGCCTTCGACGAGCTTGGCATCGAGCGGGCCGAGGTCGACCGCATCCGCGACTTCGCTGTGCCGGTGCGGGTTTTCACACCCACTGAGGAAGGTGGCGAGGCGGATGCAACGGATATCGCGCGCACGGTCGTTCCGCTTGTCCTCGCTTACGCCCTCCTCCTGGTCATCACCTCGATTGGCGGCATGCTGCTGACGAGCACCGTCGAGGAAAAGTCGAACAAGATTGTCGAGGTGCTCCTCTCCTCCGTGTCCGCAACGCAGCTGATGCTCGGGAAGTTGATCGGCCTGGCGCTGGTAGGGATGACGCTGCCAGCGATTGTCTTTGGCCTCGGATTTCTCACAGTACAGGTCACAGGCGCCGGCGCCGTGTCTGATGGTTTGCGCGATGCGCTCTTCGGATCGCCCCTCGTGCCGGTCTTCTTCTTCTATTTCGTCGTCGGGTATTTGCTGTTTGCGAGCATCTATCTGGCGGTGGGCGCGATGAGCAACACGATCCAAGATGCCCAAAGCTTTCTTGGGCCCCTCACGATCATGATGCTGTTGCCGGTGCCCTTCCTGCAGCTGATTGTGCAAGATCCGAATGGGTTGGTGGCGCGGATTTTCACCTGGATCCCAATCTACACGCCTTATGCCGTCTTGATGCGGATTAGTGCCAATCCCCCCCTATGGGAAATCATCGGGGCGACCGCCCTCCTCCTCGTGGTCGTGGGCATCGTGTTAACGGCAATGGGCCGGATCTATCGCAACGGGGTGCTTTCCTCTGGCGGTGCACCTTCGCTGCGCAAGGTGCGGGAGTTAAGCCGCACCCGCGGATGACGTTGAGTTAAGCCTGCTTAGCCCAACGCGGCCAAGACATCCCACCCCTTAAGGCTCCAGCTCGGTATCCCAGTACAGAAAGTCCTGCCACGTATGATGCAGGTAGTTGGGCGGGAAAGCCCGGCCCTTATCGTTCAGCTCAAACATGTTCGGCTGATAGGGTTGTTGACGCGGTAACATGCCGACATCATTCGGCATTTTATTCCCTTTACGGAGATTACATGGGCTGCACGCCGCCACAATATTTGCCCAAGTGGTCTTCCCGCCCCGCGACCGTGGGATCACGTGATCAAATGTGAGGTTTTCGCGCTCGGCGTCGCCGCAATATTGGCAGGTAAAACCATCGCGCAAAAAGACATTGAACCGCGTGAAGGCCGGTTTGCGCGCGTGGTTCACGTAGGTTTTCAGCGAAACCACAGAGGGCAAGCGGATCCGTCGGGTGGGGCTCGAGACCTCTGTCTCGTATTCCGCGACCACGTCAACGCGGTCGAGGAACACCGCTTTCAGCGTGTCCTGCCAAGACCACAGGGACAATGGGAAGTAGCTCAAGGGCCGAAAATCGGCATTCAAAACAAGAGCTGGACACCCGTCTGGGGCATGGCGAAGGACCTTCATCGTTACCTCATCCACATCTGGGAAAGAGGTCGACGATGCGGGACGCCAACGGCTATTCGGCTGGTCGTCACATGCCGATCGAAAACCGGCGATCTATGCAAGAGAAGCGTGTTGAACGCCCGAACCTCCCATTAAGGCGACAGTGCCGCCACGTCTAAAGCAATACCCGATTCTGTGTGACAGTTTCTTGTCAATTTCGCACAAATTCGGGTGCAATCTTTGCCGAGACGTCGCGGATGTGTCCAACGCAGCGGTTACACGGGTGTACGCCCCTTAAGAACACCGTAATACGTCCAAAGGACGTGCGCTGCAACGCCTGGGGTTGGGGCGAAACGTTCTGCCGCATGGGCGTCGAACTCAGCCATGCTGGGAAGTTCTGGCAACTCGGCAGCGCTGGCGTAGGCGGTGCGCAGGGCAACATCCTTCGGCGGCCAAATCGACAGGCGTCCATCGCAAAACAACAGGTAGATCGCCGCGGTCCAAGGCCCAATGCCTTTGACGGCGGTCAACGCATCGATCGCTTCTGCGTCTCCCAAGCCGGGGATTGCGACGAGGTCCAAAGCCCCCTCGTCAATCGACGCGGCGACCGACCGCAAGTAACGCATTTTTGGCCCTGAAAGGCCGCAGGCGCGCAAGGTCTCGTCGGAGGCAGCGAGAAACGCGGCCGGCTCAGGGGCGTCCCCGAAGCGCTCGACCACGCGGCCGTGGATGGAGACAGAACTGGCCACGGAGAGTTGCTGGCCGATGATGATCCTGATGAGGCCTGGAAAGCCGCCTGGGCGCCGTCGCATGACCGGCTCTCCAATCGCCTTTATGGCCACCCGCATGGCAGGATCAGTTCGCTGGAGCATTTTCAGCGCTCGGGCGACGTCAGCGTTCGCCGGGGCCGATGCCGCATTGTCAGTAGGCATGTCGCTCAAATATCGGGCGAAGGTCGCCATCGGCCGCCTCATAGTCGGCCAACAGCTGGCAGGCGAAACTCCGTCCGCTGCGCGCGATCTCCCGCAAGGGCTCCAAGAAGCCGCGCTCGTCTTGGCCCATCGTGTCGTCTTGCGCGCGCCGTTTCAGGCCCGCATCAGCAAGTTCGAGCACCTCGGTCGCAATTTCCGTCAGCGGACGGCCGCGGACCTCTGCCTGCATGCCAAGTCGCGCCGCATCGAGACGGAACTGCGCGCGGTCCTCTGTGGTCCAATCAGCCACGAGCGCATTCGCCCCAGCAAGGCTTTCGTTGTCATAAAGGAGGCCGACCCAAAAGGCCGGCAGCGCGCAGATTTTGCCCCAGCTGCCTGAGTCCGCGCCACGCATTTCCAAAAACGTCTTCAGACGCACCTCAGGAAAGGCCGTGGAAAGATGATCTTTCCAGTCTTCCATTGTCGGTTTCACGCCCGGTGCCGCAGGCAACTCCCCTCGCAGGAAATCCCGGAACGACTGACCGGTCGCATCAATGTACGCGCCGTCTCGCCACACAAAATACATCGGCACATCCAGCATATAATCCATATACCGCTCAAACCCGAAGCCGTCCTCGAACACGAAATCGAGCATGCCGGTGCGGGCCGCATCGGTGTCTGTCCACACATTGGCGCGCCAGGACCGGAAGCCGTTCGGCTTGCCATCGGTCAGCGGAGAGTTTGCGAACAAGGCAGTGGCCAGCGGCTGAAGGGCAAGGGAGGCGCGAAATTTCGCCACCATGTCCGCTTCGCTCGCGTAGTCGAGATTGACTTGAACCGTCGCGGTGCGGTGCATCATGTCTAGGCCAAGTGAGCCGACCTTCGGCATGTAGTTGCGCATGATGGTATACCGGCCTTTCGGCACTTTCGGCATGTCGTCGCGACTCCAACCGGGTGCCGCGCCAAGCCCGATAAACCCGACATTGAGCGGATCTGAAACGGCTTTCACCTCAGCCAAATGGGTGTGCACCTCATTGCATGTCTCATGGATGGTGCGCAGCGGGGCGCCCGAAAGCTCGAATTGTCCGCCCGGCTCCAAAGTGATCGAGGCGCCATCTTTTTTGAGTGCGACGAGGTGCTCGCCTTCGTAAAGCGGTAACCAGCCGAACTTGTCCGATAGACCTTGCAGCACCGCGGTGATCGAGCGGGGCCCGTCAAATGGCAGCGGATCGAGCGTGTCGCGCAGAAAGCCGAATTTCTCGTGCTCTGTGCCAATGCGCCAATCGGTGGGCGGTTTGCACCCTGATGCGAACAACGCCGTCAGCTCGTCAGTCGACTCAATGGGCGGAAGGGAGAGCCGGGCGCTGGCATCCAACTGTGTCATGGGCGGTGTTCTCGCAACATGTGAAACTTCTGCCGACCGCTGCTACGCGCTTTGGCCGGGAAGCCCAAGCCCCGAACACGTGTCAGCGCAGATCACCAAAAGCGCTTTGCCAGAGCGCAAGCGCTGCGATGCCTGCGGTCTCTGCCTTCAGTATTCGCGGGCCAAGCCCAACGGAAATGACATGGGGTAACGCGCGAAGCTCGTCGCGCTCCTGCTCGCTAAATCCCCCTTCAGGCCCGATCACAATTGCGCGAGGCGGGGACCGATCCGCCGGCCAATCTTTCGCCAGGCTGGCGATCGTGGGGGCGCGGCCTTCCACCCCGCCCCATCGCGCAGTTGCGTCGCTGCCCCATTCATCCGCATAGACGACGCTCTCGGGGGCCATGTCATCGAGTGCATCGAATAAGCGCTGCGGCATGCGCATTTGCGGAATATCCAGACGTTCGCACTGCTCAGCCGCCTCAATGGCGATCGCCGCCATTCGATCGGTCGCCACGCGCGTGGCGATGGTGCGTTCTGTCAGTACGGGCCTTAATTCTCGAACGCCCAACTCCGTGGCCTTCTGAACCAAGATATCTGTCGGTCCGCGCTTGAGCGGGGCGAAGAACAAAATCGGCCCGGCGCCCGTGTCCGGTAGGGGCGGCCGCGTCTGGTCTTTCAAATGCAGCGAAGCGCTTTTCTTAGATACCTCGCCGAGGGTTCCCTCCCACTCGCCATCTTGCCCATTGAAGGCGAGCACCGTCGCGCCTTTCGCAAGACGCAATACGGTGCCCAGATAATGCACATGCTCCCGCGTGAGGCTGAGCTCCGTGTCACGGGTCAAGGCTGCATCGATGTAAAGCCGTGGTGGGGGTTTTGCCATCAGCCTTTAGAACGGGATTTCGTCGTCGAGGTCAAAATTCTGACCGCCTGAGTCCGGACCTTCAGAATACCGGTCGCCGCCTGAAATTTGTTGGCCGAAGCCGCCGCCCATTTGATCCCCGCCGCCGCGGCTATCGAGCATGGTCAGCTCAGACTTGTAAGGGCGCAGAACAACTTCGGTGGTATACCGATCATTGCCTTCCTTGTCTTGCCACTTCCGTGTCTCAAGCTGGCCCTCAAGATAAACTTTCGACCCTTTTTTCAGATAGTTCTGTGCGACGCGGACGAGCGGCTCGGAAAGAATTGAGACCCGATGCCATTCGGTGCGTTCGCGCCGTTCGCCGGTGGATTTGTCTTTCCACGACTCAGACGTGGCGACGGACAGATTGCACACCTGACCGCCATTGCTGAACGACCGCACCTCTGGATCTTGTCCAAGATTGCCGACCAAAATGACCTTATTCACGCTGCCGGCCATGAGCGGTTCTCCTTACATCCTAAAACATTAATCATAGCGGGAAAGCGTCTCTTGCGGCCACCGTTTGCGCCGCGCGTTTTTCCACATTCTCTTGTGATGCGGTCTACTGCGTGGCCGCGTCAACGCTGCGAGGCAGCTTTTCCGCAAATTTGTTCACCTCTTGTTCGATGCGACAGTTCGGGTTATGGCGCTACATCACGTAGCTTGCGATCCCATCGGTTTTCACACCGCAGCTCGGAGGTGGTTCCCCCTCGTGTCACTCAAATCGATCAGCGTGGTTGGCGCGCGCGAGCACAATTTAAAAAATATCAGCGTGGAGTTGCCGCGCGACGCGCTGGTTGTGGTGACCGGATTGTCCGGCTCCGGAAAATCGTCCCTCGCCTTCGACACGATTTATGCCGAGGGGCAGCGTCGGTATGTGGAATCTCTCTCGGCTTACGCGCGTCAGTTTTTGGAGCTGATGCAAAAGCCCGATGTCGATCAGATTGAGGGCCTCTCTCCGGCCATCTCGATCGAGCAAAAAACGACGTCGCGCAATCCGCGCTCGACGGTGGCGACCGTCACCGAAATCTATGACTATATGCGCCTTCTCTGGGCGCGGGTGGGTGTGCCCTACTCGCCCGCCACCGGTGAGCCCATCACCTCGCAGACGGTCTCAGAGATGGTCGATCGCCTGATGGCGACGGGCGATGGAAGCCGTTTTTATCTTTTGGCGCCAATGGTACGGGGACGGAAGGGTGAGTATCGAAAAGAGCTCGCCGAGCTGATGAAAAAGGGCTTCCAGCGTGTGCGCATCGATGGCGAGTTCTACGACATCGCCGACGCGCCGAAGCTCGACAAGAAGTTCAAGCACGATATCGACGTCGTTGTTGATCGTATCGTGATCAAAGAAGGGATCGAGACACGCCTCGCCGAAAGCTTCGAAACCGCGCTCGACTTGGCCGATGGGCTGGCGATCGCGGAGCGGGCTTTGCGTGAAGGGGAAACGGCTGACGACGCGGTCATCACCTTCTCCGCTAAGTTTGCCTGTCCGGTATCGGGCTTCACCATTGATGAGATCGAACCACGGCTGTTCTCCTTCAACTCGCCACAAGGCGCGTGTCCGACATGCGATGGCTTGGGGACGCGGATGGAGTTTGGTCCTGATTTGGTGGTGCCCGATCCCGACCTCACCTTGCGGGAAGGCGCAATCGCGGCGTGGTCGAAAACCCAAAGTCCCTACTACACCCAAACCTTGGCGGCGCTTGGTGAGAAATATGGCTTCTCCGTCGAGGATCGGTGGCGGGATCTGAATGCGAACCAACGCAAAAAGATCCTCTACGGGACAAAAGGCGAGAAAGTGCATTTCGTCTACGACGATGGGCTTCGTCGCTATGACACCACGAAAACCTTTGAAGGCGTGATCCCCAATCTCGAGCGGCGCTGGCGCGAGACCGATTCAAGCTGGGTCCGCGAAGAAATGGAGCGGTTCCAGACCTCAACGCCCTGCGACGCCTGCGGCGGCCAACGTTTACGCGAAGAAGCGTTGTCGGTGAAAATTGGCGGGCTGAACATCTCTGAGGTTACCGCGAAATCCATTCGCGAGGCCAATCAATGGTTCAGCGATATCGAGGGGGAGCTCACCCAGAAGCAACTCGATATTGCCACCCGCGTGCTGAAGGAAATCCGCGACCGACTTCATTTCTTGAATTCTGTGGGCCTCGACTATCTCGGCCTCTCGCGTGCGTCCGGCACACTTTCCGGCGGTGAGAGCCAACGGATCCGGTTGGCATCGCAAATCGGTTCGGGTCTTACGGGCGTGCTCTACGTCCTCGACGAGCCGTCGATCGGGCTCCATCAGCGGGACAATGATCGCCTTCTCGAAACGCTCCGCCAGCTGCGCGATTTAGGGAATACGGTGATCGTCGTTGAACACGATGAAGACGCCATCCGCACTGCCGATCATGTGCTCGATATCGGGCCGGGCGCGGGCGTACATGGCGGCCAAGTCGTTGCCGCGGGCACGCCGGCCCAGATCATGAAAAACAAAAGCTCCGTGACCGGTGATTATCTCTCGGGCCGTCGCGAAGTGCCGGTGCCGGAGGAGCGCCGGGTGCCCGATCCAAAACGGATGATCACGGTGCGCGGCGCCACGAGTAACAATCTACAGGATGTCACCGCCGCTTTCCCCGTTGGCCTGCTCACCTGCGTGACCGGGGTTTCTGGCGGGGGGAAATCAACCCTGACCATCGAAACGCTTTATAAGGCCGCGGCGCGACGGCTGATGAAATCGAAGGCCTTGCCCGGTGCGCATGAAGGCATCGACGGTCTCGAGCTTCTGGATAAAGTGATCGATATCGACCAATCCCCGATTGGTCGAACGCCGCGCTCCAACCCCGCGACCTATACCGGCGCCTTCGGCCCGATCCGCGAATGGTTCGCTGAGCTGCCGGAGGCGAAAGCGCGCGGCTACAAACCGGGCCGCTTCTCCTTCAACGTGAAGGGCGGACGCTGCGAGGCGTGCCAAGGCGATGGCGTCTTAAAAATTGAGATGCACTTTTTGCCGGACGTCTACGTCACTTGCGATGTGTGCCACGGCAAACGGTATAACCGCGAGACGCTGGAAGTGACGTTCAAGGACAAATCCATCGCCGATGTCCTTGATATGACAGTCGAGGAAGGCGCAAAATTTTTCTCAGCCGTCCCGTCGATCCGCAACAAGCTCGACACGCTGAATGAGGTGGGGCTCGGCTATATTCGCATCGGCCAACAAGCGACCACATTGTCCGGCGGCGAAGCGCAACGGGTGAAGCTCGCAAAAGAGCTAAGCAAAGTCGCGACGGGTCGAACGCTATATATCTTGGATGAACCTACAACAGGTCTTCATTTTGAAGATGTGCGTAAGCTGATGGAAGTGATCCAACGCCTCGTCGATGGCGGCAATACTGTGGTGATCATCGAGCACAATCTCGATGTCATCAAACAAGCGGACTGGCTCATCGATCTGGGGCCGGAAGGCGGCGACGGCGGCGGGCAGATTGTCGCCGAGGGCACACCGGAAGATGTCGCCGCTGTGCCGGGTAGCCATACGGGGCGGTTTTTGGCGCCCATCCTCGCCCGTTCGACGGGTCAAAAGAAGGAAGCACGTCAGACGCGGGCGAAACCGCGCCGCAAGCGCTCAGCCGCGTGATCGGTGCTCAGCCGTCATAGGCGCGGTGCGCAATCGCCCCGCCGAGACCCGCTTGAATACCGGCCAAAAAGGCCGTGACGGCAATACCGATGATCCCCGCCAGGGCCGTGAGCCCGCCGCGCACCACCGGACCGGTAGTCTCGGCGGGCAATAGGCCATCAAAGCCGACGATCAGGGCCTCACTTCCCGCTGTGGCGAAACTGAAGATGATCAGCCCCACATACATCAGCGCGAAAAAGGCAAAGTGCAGCAAGCCCATCACCAAAATGATCGCGATAAGCCGAAAGGTATTGATGCCGCCTGAAACCGCGAAAGTCTGCCGAAGCGCGCCGAGCGCGCCACTCATCCCTCTCGCTGCAACGAGATAAGGCAACGGCATCAACCGCAGGATCAAATACACGGCCACCAGAAGGATCGGCAGCGCCACGGTCGTATCGATGACCTGCAGATTGATGCCCAGCGAAAAGAGCCAGCCGTCTATGGCGCGTATAAATGACGTCAGCCCACCGAAAACGGGCTCGGTTTCAATGGCGTGCAGGCTGCCGGGTTCAAAGGTGGTGTGCTGCAACAACAAGGTCGGAATGATCGTGCCATCCACAAAGCGCATCGCTAGCGCAAGCGCGACTTGGGTGAGGACGACAATGAACGGAAAGCTGATGGCGCTCGCGACAACATAGGCCAGATGCCGGGGCCCGAAGGCCAAGTGCATTGATCGCGCCGGTAAGGAATCGCCGGTCGCCGCATATCGGATCAGCGGCACGAGATAGCTGGCTTGCAGGATCACGGCGATGGCCATGGCGATGATCATGCCCGGACTGTAGGTCAACAGGCCCACGACCAACTGATAGGTGTATCCAGGCTGAAGGCGGAGATTGGTTGCCAGGCTTGCCCCTGCGGGCACGACCCCGGATTGCGCCAGCATCGCCTGTAACATAAACAGCAAGATCACCGGCAGCCAGGCGAGGCGTAATACCGTTCCGAAGTGGCCGGTTGCGAAGCCCAAGGCCTCGTACACCACCCCCATCACGGAAAGATGCGGTCGATGCATCCTGCCACCCCGCTGCGAACCCAACTTTAAGCAGGCTAGGCACCATTGGCTGGCCTGTCCAATTCTTTAATGAATGCGGCGCGGCATCGCGCCCAAAAAGACGACCGATTAGGAGGAGCTGCACCATGAAATCCCCCATCACGATCATTGGCGGCGGTCTCGCAGGCAGCGAGGCGGCGTGGCAGGCAGCCGAAGCGGGGGCCGATGTCGTCCTCGTGGAAATGCGGCCCCACCGAAAAACGGACGCCCACCACACCGATCACTTCGCTGAGCTCGTGTGTTCCAACAGCTTTCGGTCCGACGATGCGGCGACCAATGCCGTCGGCCTGTTGCACGAGGAGATGCGGCGCAGCGGCTCGTTGATCCTCGCCTCTGCCGACAAACATCAAGTCCCGGCGGGCGGCGCCCTGGCCGTCGATCGTGATGGCTTCTCCGCTGCCGTCAGTGCCGCATTGTCCGCACACCCGCGCATCACCATCGAGCGCCGCGAGGTGACCGAGCTTCCCGCGCCCGGAGAGAATGCGATCATCGCCACCGGGCCCCTCACCTCTGGCGCGCTCGCTGATGCCATCAAAACCGTTGCCGGCGATGATGACCTGGCGTTCTTCGATGCGATTGCGCCGATTATTTTCAAAGACTCGATCGACTTTGACGTCGCCTGGTATCAGTCGCGCTACGATAAGCCTGGCCCGGGCGGTGATGGGAAAGACTACATCAACTTGCCGATGTCGGAGGCGGAGTATCACGCCTTCCTCGATGCTCTCCTCGAAGCGGACACCGCTGAATTCAAAGAATGGGAGGCGAATACGCCCTATTTCGAAGGGTGCCTGCCGATCGAGGTGATGGCGTCGCGGGGCCGTGAAACCTTGCGCTTCGGGCCGATGAAGCCGGTGGGGCTCACCAATCCGCATCGAGATGAAAAGCCCTATGCCGTCGTCCAATTGCGCCAAGATAACGCGCTCGGCACGCTCTATAACATGGTCGGTTTTCAGACCAAGCTGAAGCACGGTGCGCAAAAGGATGTGTTCCGATTGATTCCCGGCCTCAGCGATGCACGCTTTGCGCGGCTTGGTGGGATCCACCGCAACACCTTTATCAATAGCCCCAAAGTGCTTGGCGAGGATCTCGCGGTGAAAGATCGACCCGGATTGCGTTTTGCTGGGCAGATCACCGGCGTTGAGGGCTATCTTGAGAGCGCTGCGATCGGCCTTCTTACGGGGCGTTTTGCTGCGGCCGATGCCTTGGGGCGGGAACTGGTGCTGCCGCCGCGAACCACGGCGCTGGGCGCCCTTCATCATCACATCACGGCAGGTCACCTGCCCGGTGAGAAAGGGAGCTTTCAGCCCATGAACGTCAATTTTGGCCTGTTCCCCCCGATCGAGACGCCCACCAAGGATGCCGATGGCAAACGCCTCCGGGGCAAAGAAAAAGGGGTGGCGCGGAAACGGGCGCTGACCGCCCGGGCCTTGGTCGATCTCGCCGGTTGGCACAAAGGGGCGCTAGCGGCTTAGGCTGCGCGCTGCGAGAACAAAAACAAAACACTTGTTTGTTCTAATTTTGTTCGATATGGTTGGGGCATGCAAATGTCCCTGCCTCAAACGGATACGCCACGGCTCGAAGCGATTGCTTCGCAGCTGGTGCTTTGGTCGCCGACACCGCCCCGTCGTGGCACGGGGGATCCGCTCCGCCAGCTGATTTTTGCGATGGTGAGCGAAGGGGCAGCGCCGTCGGTCGGTATTGCTGTTTTCAATCGATTGCGCGCACACTTTCCCAATTGGCGGGCCTTGCGAGACGCGACGCCCGAGGCGCTTGATTCGTGCCTCGTGGGGCTGAAGAGCGCGGCGCGGTTGCGCCAGGCACTGCCTGAAGTGCTGTTTGCCATCGAGCAGCGATGCGACGAGTTGGATCTTGAGCATTTGTCGACTTTGCCGACGGCTGCAGCGCGAGATTGGCTTTTGGCCCTGCCCCACGTTTCATCGACGGTAGCTGACGCGGTGCTCGCCTTCTCAGCATTGTCGCGACCGATCTTCAGTATTGATCAGACCGCTGCGCAGGTCTTGCGACGCGCACGGCTTTGCGACCCAGGGGCGCCCTTGTCGGCGATGGGGGCGCAGCTCTCGCTGATTGCGCCCGCGCATTGGTCGAGTGCAGACTATGTGGCATTCGCAGATCGTCTGGGCCAATTGGGCCGCCGTCTGTGCCGAGATGATCGACCACGCTGCGAGGATTGCCCGATCCGGGAGAAATGCCCGACAGGCCAAGACGCCAGTGCACAGATTATCAGCTTTCCCTCGAAGAGAGGGCGCACATCCTCCGGCGCCCGCGCAGAAAACAGCGAGGCGCCGAAACACCAGCGCGATGGGTGAATAAGCTCGAATGAAGGGCAGGCCGGCTTTGGTGGTCAAGAACAGCGAAAGCGGCCATGGCGCCGCCTCACGGAGATCGACTGGTTAAGTCGCGCTGACGCAGGTGTTCTGGCCAAAGGTCTTCTGGAAATGGGCAGAGATATATTGGGTGAAAGCCGCAAGCGAGGTGGCCTCAGGTGAGCGGCCCGATACGGCCGCTGTCGCTTTGGCGAGGTGGCTTTCGGCTTTCGCGAGCGCCGATTTCATCCCGACCTCTCGGTCGTGGTCATCGCCCATCGCGGTGAGTTTGCCGGCATCTTTTTGCGTGGATTTGCCGGCATCTTGGTCACTCACCAAGGTATCGAGAACATCGTCAAACGCCTGATAAGCGATCCCCAATTCCCGCGCGAAGGCTTCGAGGTCTTGGCACTCATCCTCCATGCCTGTTGCGGTCGCCGCACCTGCTAAAGCCGCGGCAACGAAGAGCGCGCCGGTTTTGCCATAATGAATGTCGTCCAGACTCACATCCGTAGACGAAGCAGTGGGCGATATATCGAGAGCTTGCCCCTGCACAAGGCCCGTCCATCCGACTGCCCTTGAAAACAAAGAGACGACCCGAGCTTTTTGGGCCGGGCTCAGTTTCGGGCAATCGGAAACAACCCCAAAGGCCCCGTTGAGCAGGCCGATGCCGGCAAGAATTGCGACGCCCTCGCCGTATAGGACGTGACTTGTCGCCACACCGCGGCGGATATCGGCATTATCCATCGCAGGCAAATCATCAATGATCAGACTTGCGGTGTGAATCATTTCGACCGCGCAGGCGACATCGAGCGCCGTTTCGTCGTCGCCGCCGCAATGGCGGGCAGCCAGTAGGGTCAAAATCGCGCGCAGCCGTTTCCCAGGCGCGAGCAGTGCGTGACGTGCGGCTTTACTTGGCGCACCCGTGATTGGCACGAGTGCGTCCAGGCGCGAGTCTACCCGTGCCTTCAATTCCCGATAGAGCGTCCCCGCGGAGTGGCTGTGTGCCGTGGCCGACGCGATCGTCTTGCTCATGCGCATTCCTTGCGGACCTGTGCCGCCGCCCTCCTCGTCGACCACTAACATGGCCGGATGTTGTCCGAAACGCAAAATCCCATGCCGCTCTCCTCATGACGTGGCTGCCCACCTCATGTAAACGCGTGTTATGACCACGCCCCCGACAGATATTGCGCGCCGCAAAGCCGACCACATCGATATCGTGTTGGCGCGACAAGTTGGCTTCCGGACGCTGACCACCGGCTTAGAGGCCGTACAGTTCGTCCATCAGGCCCTCCCTGAATTGTCGCTGGCGGAAATCGACCTGAGCGCCAGTCTCTTCGGACGATCCTTGAAAGCCCCCTTTTTGATCAGCTCGATGACAGGCGGTCCCCGGGTCGCCGAAGCCGTGAACACCCATCTCAGCGAAGCCGCCGAGCATTTGGGGATTGGCCTCGCCATCGGGTCACAACGCATCGCTCTTGAAGAGCAAGGGGCTGAGGGTTTGACGCGGGGGCTGCGCGATCGCGCAGCCACGGTTCCCCTTATTGGAAACATCGGTGCGGCCCAGCTTCTGGGGAAAGATGGCGTCGATCGAGCACGCCGAGCCGTTGAGATGATCGATGCCGATGGCCTCTATGTGCATTTGAACCCCTTGCAGGAGGCGGTACAGCTGGGCGGTGATACAGATTGGCGCGGCGTGACCGCGGCCATCGAGGCTTTGGTCGCCGAGGGCCTTCCCATTGCCATCAAGGAAGTCGGTTTCGGTCTCTCTGCGGATATCGTCGAGCGCATGGTGGCGATCGGGGTTGATGTGATCGATATCGCCGGGGCCGGCGGCACCAATTGGGCGCGGGTGGAAGGCGCGCGTGGCGAAGCCGGTAAACAATCAACTATTGCTGAGGCGTTTGCTGATTGGGGCATCCCAACCCGTGAAGCGATCATAGCGGCGCGGGGCGTGGCGCCGCAGGCCACGATCATCGCGTCTGGCGGGATCGGAACGGGGTTAGACGCGGCGAAGGCGTTGCGGCTTGGCGCGGATCTCGTGGGACAGGCTGCGGGCGTTTTGGCGGCCGCCATTGAGAGCACAGAGGCTGTGATCGATCATTTCGAGACGCTGATCGAGACGTTGCGCATCACGTGTTTTTGTACCGGGAGTGAAAGCATTGCTGCGCTGAAAACGGCGCCGCTTCTGGATAAAAGCTCAACCGGCGCGTAGCCGGCGCACATCCGCGATGGTCCGATGGACCGCATCTTTCAGGGCATCGACGGCCGCCATCCGCGCATCGACTGAGGCATCATCCCCAATCAATTTCTCAGCATTGGCGCACAGGTCGCCCACTTCCCAAGCGCCCACACCGCGTGATGCGCCCTTCAACGCATGGGCGGCGTCGCGCCAGGCAGTATCTTCGGCTCTCGGGTCGAGCATGCGCGTCCACATCGCGGCTTGTTCCTCGAATATCGCGAGGATTTCGTCGCGGAGGGCTCGGTCCCCTGCGACGTATCGATCAAGATGGTCGACATCGATATGGTCTACCGCCCCCATGAGCTTCACTCCCGTCAAAGAATCGCAGGCAATGTTTGGGCGACGAAGGTAAAGAAAGCGTCGCCGCCGACCGGCGCGATGAACAAAGGGTTGAGGAGATACCCGATGAGCGACTCCGCGGATCTGTTTCTTGGACGGGCCGATGGGCCTGTCACCCTGCCGCTGCAATACGCCAACCGCCACGGCCTGGTTTCTGGCGCGACGGGCACGGGGAAAACGGTGACCGTGCAAATTATGGCGGAAGCATTTTCACGCGCAGGCGTCCCTGTGCTTCTGGCCGATGTGAAGGGCGATTTGGCGGGGCTCGGCGCCCCCGGCGCTGAACCGGAAAAAGGCTTTCTGCACAAGCGTGCCGCACAGATCGGCCTTGAGAGCTATGGGCCCGAGGCGATGCCGGTGACGTTTTGGGATCTTTTTGGGGAGAAAGGCCATCCGCTGAGAGCGACCGTAAGCGATATGGGGCCGCTTCTGTTGGGGCGGCTGCTGGAGCTCAATGACACGCAAGAGGGCGTGCTGACCCTCGCCTTTAGATTGGCCGATGCAGAGGCGCTCCCGATCCTCGATCTCAAGGACCTCCGGGCCCTCCTCACCCACATCGCCGATCGGCGTGCCGAGCTGTCTGCGACCTACGGTAATATTGCCCCCGCCTCCGTCGCCGCGATCCAACGTCGCCTCCTGCAGCTTGAAGATCAGGGGGCCGACCATTTCTTTGGTGAGCCCTGCCTCGATGTCTCGGATTTCCTGCGGTGCACTGATGATGGGCGCGGCATGGTCAATATCATCGCGGCGGACAAGTTGATGTTGAAGCCGAAGCTGTATGCGATTTTCTTGCTTTGGTTCTTGTCGGAGCTCTTCGAAACGCTGCCCGAGATCGGCGATCCCGAAAAGCCGATTTTCGTCTTCTTCTTTGACGAGGCGCACCTTCTCTTCAATGATGCGCCGCCCGCGCTGATGGAGCGCATCGAACAGGTGGTCCGGCTCATCCGGTCTAAAGGCGTCGGGGTATACTTCGCCTCGCAGAACCCGATGGACATTCCGGACAGCGTCTCAAGCCAGCTTGGCAATCGCGTCCAACATGCGCTGCGCGCTTTCACCCCGAAGGAGCGTCGCGTGGTGAAGGCCGCAGCGGATAGTTTCCGGCCCAATCCCGCCTTCGATACCCTTGAAGCCATCACGACGCTGGGAGTCGGTGAGGCCCTCGTGTCGACGCTCCTTTCCAAAGGCGAACCGTCTGTTGTCGAGCGTACGCTGATTAGGCCGCCCAGCTCACGCCTTGGCGCCCTCACTAACGCAGAACGCAAGGCCCTCCTCGCCGAAAGCCCGCTCGGCAGGGTCTATGATCAGACGGTCGACCGTCACTCCGCCTATGAAATCCTCTCGGCCCGGGCAGAAGCCGCTGCAGAGGCGGAGGCGGAAGCCGAAGCGGCGCCAAAGCCAACGCGGCAGAAGAAAAGACAGCGCACCGGCCGTAAGCGCATGAGCTCCTGGGAGAAAATGGCAAATCAAGCTGTCCGCACAGGAACAAATGTATTCGTGCGGGAATTGATGCGCGGCGTTTTGGGTAGCTTCAAGCGTCGTTAAGCGCCTGGGTCCGCGGCCTGTCCGGCAATCGATTGAACAAAGCGCCGAAGCCCGGTCTGCCGCGTGCGTTTCAACCGCTCGGCTTGCAAGATCGCATAGAGGTGCTCGGAGGCGCGATCGAGATCGTCATTGACGATAACGTAGCCATACTCTGCGTAGTGAGAAATTTCATTGTCCGCCTGCGCCATACGGCGAGCGACCACCTCGTCACTGTCTTTGGCGCGCTTCTTCAGGCGCTCTTCAAGCGTTTCGCGAGATGGCGGCAGGATAAACACCGTCACCAAGTCCCCGCGCGCGACTTCCGCCAATTGTTGAGCGCCCTGCCAATCAATATCGAACAAGACATCACGGCCCGCTTCGACAGCCGACATCACAGGGCTGCGAGGCGTGCCATAGTAATTGCCGAAGACTTCCGCCCATTCAAGGAAGGCCCCATCGCCTTGCAGGCGCAAGAACGTTTCTTTGCTGACAAACGAATAGTCGACACCGTCGACCT
Source organism: uncultured Caulobacterales bacterium (assembly GCA_964342585.1). Lineage (GTDB taxonomy): Bacteria > Pseudomonadota > Alphaproteobacteria > Caulobacterales > Parvularculaceae > Parvularcula. The sequence continues at coordinate 23,659 of CAYFHK010000019.1, forward strand.
CGCCGTCGCGCGGCGGGCGTGTCGTGTAGGACACCGACATCTCAATGCCGGTGTCGCGTTCAAGCACCCGCCGGCTGATCGTGGTTTTCCCCGCACCCGATGGGCTTGAGACCACCAATAGGAGACCGCGCCGTTCAATATTCACCGTGGGAGCGGGAGCAATCATAGGACGTTCTGTACCTGCTCTTTGAGTTGGTCGATCACCCCTTTAAGCTCGAGCCCAATCTGTTTGAGCTCTGTCGTCGGGGCTTTGGTGGTGAGCGTATTCGCTTCGCGTAAAAATTCTTGTGCTAGAAAATCAAATTGTCGGCCGATCGCGTCGTCGCGCGAAAGGAGTTCGCGCCCGGCGGCCACATGGGCGTGCAAACGGTCGATTTCCTCGCGAATATCGCTTTTCACCGCGAGGAGAGCCGCTTCTTGAACGCATCTCTCATCGGTGATGCCCGCTGGCCCGAGCAAGTCTTTGATTTGCGCAGACAGGGTCTCGAAATGGTGTTGCTGAACGGTAGGCGCCAAACTGGCCGCGGCTTCCGTTAGGCGCGCCACGCTCTCCACTTGGTCGATGAGACATTTGGCGATCTGCGCCCCTTCTGCCGCCCGCGCGCGCTCAAGGGCTGAACAGGCCTCATCAAAACCTTGCAGCAATGCGTTTTGCCATTGCGCTTCCGAAGTCTCATCGAGTTTGGTCTCCGCAGGACGGAACACGCCCGGTGCTGACAAAATCGCGTCCGCTGTCGGCGGTGTCGCTTCGATCGCGATACGGATTTCCGCGATGGCGGCGGAAACAGCAGCGAGCGCGTGTTGGTCGATCGCATAATTCGCGCCCGTCTTCGTTACCGACAGGGTAAGCGTCGCCGAGATGTTCCCCCGTGTCAGGGTGCTGGCACGCGCGCGAAGCAAAGGATCGAGAAAATCATAGCCGCTCGGTAATTTGAGCCGCAGATCGAGGCCACGGCCATTGACGCTCTTGAGTTCCCATCGCCATTCGCGGATCTGCTCACCGGTGAGGGAGACTTGACCTTCGGCGGCGCCATAGCCGGTCATGCTGCGGATCGTCACGCGTCGACATCTCCATTTTTCACGGCGTACACGGCTTAATTGGCAGCGTTGCGCGACCGTTCAATTTGCCGCCAGCGCGCCACATTGCGATTGTGTTCCGCAAGGCTCTTGGCAAAGACGTGCCCGCCAGTGCCATCGGCTACGAAGTACAAATCATCCGTTTCCAGCGGCGTAAGTACGGCGCGCAGCGCAGCTTCGCCTGGATTTGCAATTGGGGTCGGCGGCAGACCACGGATGATGTATGTGTTGTACGGCGTTTCTTTGCGAAGCTCTGAGACGCGTAAGCCGCGGCCCAGCGGCTCACCTTGGGTGAGGCCGTAAATAATCGTCGGGTCAGACTGAAGGCGCATGCCGCGGCGAAGACGATTGACGAATACTGAGGCAACCCGCGGGCGCTCCTCGGCAATCCCTGTTTCTTTCTCGACGATGGAAGCAAGGATGACCGCTTCTTCAGGCGTCTTAATCGGCAGATCCTCTGCCCGTGCGGGCCAAAGCTCGTCCAATACCCGGTCATGCGCATCGGCCATCCGCTGAATGACTGAGTCCCGCGTGTCCCCTCTTTGATAGGAGTAGGTTTCAGGCAACAGATCACCTTCAGCTGGGCTCAGCGTGACATCGCCGACAAGCATGGGCGTCTCGTCCACGCGCTGAATGATTTGCGCCGTGGTCAAACCCTCTGCGATCGTCACAAACCGCAAAAGCGGTTTGCCCTCTTTGAGCAGGGCGATGATGTCCGCCTGGCTTGCATGGGCGGGAATTTCGTACTCGCCCGCCTTCAACGCCGGGGCGAGATTTTCGAGCCTGGATTTTAGTTTGAACACCAAAGGTGTCTCAATCGCGCCCATGTCTTCGAGTTTGACAATAACCGCATCGACCGTGTTCCCGCGCTCAATCCACAAGACTTTTTCTTCAGTGAGCGGCCCATTGGCAGTGGCACGACGATCGAGTTCATAGGCGGCGCCGAACAAACCCAACAGCGCCAAAACCCCAAGAAAAAAGACAACGATCAAGAGACGAACCAGCACACCGCCTCGCTGCCATTGCTGCTGGTCCATCATCGCACCCTCACAGACTGAAGCGCACCGGATGGGGGCGCGGTTTACGTGTCTCAAACCCGACGCATCACGATCGACGCATTGGTGCCGCCGAATCCGAAGCTATTCGATAGTACCGCATTGATGGGCTTTTCGACAGGTTGCTTCGGCGCGAGATTGATCGAGGTTTCGACGGACGGGTTCTCGAGATTAAGCGTGGCAGGTGCCACGCCATCCCGCATGGCGAGGATACTATAGATCGCTTCGAGCGCGCCTGCGGCGCCGAGCGCATGGCCCACCGAAGACTTCGTCGACGACATGACGAGCCCCTTGGCGTCCGACCCGAAAATCTTTTCTACCGCGCGGAGTTCCACCTCGTCACCTCGCGGCGTCGACGTGCCATGGGCGTTGACGTAGTCGATTTCATCGCCCGACAGGCCAGAGCGCGCAAGCGCCGCTTTCATCGCCCGGTAGCCGCCGCTTCCATCCTCGGCCGGCGCGGTGATGTGGTAGGCGTCGCCGGAAAGACCATAGCCCACCACTTCGGCGTAGATGGTCGCGCCGCGAGCCTTTGCCTGCTCATATTCTTCTAGGATCACCATGCCTGCGCCCTCCCCCATAAGGAAGCCGTCCCGGTCCTTGTCATAGGGTCTCGAAGCTTCAGTTGGGCGGTCATTAAAGCCGGTGGTGAGCGCTTTGCAGGCGATAAATCCTGCAAAGCCGATTTTGCAGATCGAGGCCTCGGCGCCGCCAGCAACCATGGCATCCGCATCACCTAACGCGATGAGCCGTGCGGCGTCGCCAATGGCGTGCACGCCAGACGCACAGGCCGTGACAACCGCGTGGTTGGGCCCTTTCAATCCATGCCGAATGGAAATCTGACCAGAGGCGAGATTGATCAGACAGCTTGGGATGAAGAATGGTGAGACGCGGCGATGGCCTTTTTCGTCCATCACCCGTGTTGTGCTTGAAATCCCATCCAGCCCACCGATTCCCGAGCCCACGAGGACCCCGGTGCGTTCAAGCTGCTCTTCTGTGTCCAGGGGCAAGCCCGAATCACGCAGCGCCATATCTGCGGCAGCCATGCCGTAGATGATGAACGGCTCCATGCGGCGCTGTTCTTTCGGCTCGACCCACTCATCGGCATCAAAAGCTGTTGGATCGTCTGGGAAATCTGCCTTATGCGGCACCTCGGCTGCGACCGCGCAGGCCATGCCGCTGGCGTCAAAGCGCGTGACCGGACCTGCCCCCGATTCGCCAGCGATTAGACGCTGCCAAGGGCCATTGACGCTATCCTCGCGGGTGCCCGCACCGAGGGGGGTGACAAGACCTAAGCCGGTGACAACCACTCGTCTGAGCATGACGCGAACTCCTTAAGGTCGAAAGGCGTCCCAGATAGCAAAAACCCGCCGCAAGAGTATAGCGGCGGGCAGCACATAGCACCGAAGACGGTGCATCCAGCTTATTTGCGTTCCTCGATGAACGAGATGGCATCACCAACGGTTTGGATGGTTTCTGCCGCGTCATCGGGGATCTCGATATCGAACTCCTCCTCAAACGCCATGACGAGCTCGACGATGTCGAGACTGTCGGCGCCCAGATCGTCGATAAAGCTTGCCTCTGGCACCACCTTCGCGGCCTCGACGTCGAGGTGCTCCACGGTGATCTTTTTAACGCGCTCGGCAATATCTGACATGAAGAGCTCCAATTCTATAAAACGGTTCCAGCGCAACTCGTTCTTGCGGTGGGTATCACGATCGGTCAGCGAGCGCATAGGCGAATGCGTTGTGGTGCGCAAGCGATCCGACCTCTTCAAGCACTAATCCCTTGAAGTGCGACGCGAATTCAATGCTGTGGTTGCACTCGTCAGTAGACGCTGGTCAGTGCAATATACGCTGCATAGCCCAGCACCAGGACCCCGCCCTCCCAGCGCACAACAGAAAGACCGGTACGTCCGACAAAAAGGCATAGTCCCGTCGCGATGACGAGTGCGACGGCGTCGATCAGCCCCACCCCCGCTGGCACCGCGAAGGGCCGAATCACCAAGGTGCCGCCGAGCACAGCGGCGAGGTTGAAAACATTCGAGCCGACCACATTGCCGAATGCCATGGCGCTTTGTTTTTTCAGCGCCGCCGTGATGGAGGCGCTTAACTCGGGGAGTGAGGTCCCCACGGCGACAACGGTCAGGCCAATCAGCGCCTCGCTTGCCCCCAAATCGGCTGCCAATGAGGAAGCCCCAACGACGAGAAGTCGCGCCCCGACAAGCAAAATAGCCAAGCCGATCACAGCGCGAACGATACCGCCGGCCAGGCTTTCCGCCGGTCCGATGGGAATGCCGAGGCTTTCTTCATCAAGTTCACCGCCGCCCCGCTCCTGCCGAACGACCGCCCAAAGATAGAAGCTGAGCATGGCGAGCAGAAACAGGCCGAGCGGTCGGCTGAGGACGTCTGCGACCAATGCGACAACGGTCAGCGTGGTGACGACCACCATCATCGTTCCGTCGCGTTGGATCACATGCGGATCACACGCGATCGGATAAACCAAGGCCGTCAGGCCCAGGACGAGGAGGATGTTTGCGATGTTAGAGCCGACCACATTGCCGAGCGCGACGCCGCTTTGTCCGCCGACCGCCGCGGTGACGCTGGTCACCAACTCTGGCGTCGACGTCCCGAACCCGAGCACCACAATCCCAATAACCGCGGGAGACAAACCGAGCCGTTTTGAGAGTGTCGTCGCGCCCGCAACAAGCAGGTCTCCGCCGACCACTAAGAGAGCGATGCCCGCAACTACAAATAAAAGGTCGATCGCCATTCTGGTTTGCCCTTGCTGGAAAAGCTGGTTTGCCGCGCCTGATTAAAGCGCTTACAGCATTGCCATGCCGCCATTCACATGAAGGGTCTGGCCAGTCATATATCCTGCTTCATCAGAAGACAGATAAACCGCGGCGGCTGCAATATCGTCTGCCGCCCCCATCTTTCCAGCCGGGATCGTTGAATTGATCGCCGCTTTTTGGTCGTCCGTCAGCGCGTCGGTCATCGCGGTGGCGATGAAGCCGGGCGCGATACAATTTGCGGTGATGCCACGAGAGGCCACCTCTGCCGCCAAGGATTTGGTCATGCCGATCATCCCGGCCTTTGACGCGGCATAGTTCGTTTGCCCTGGATTGCCTGTCACGCCGACCACGGAAGTGATGCCGATGATCCGGCCAAAGCGGGCTTTCATCATGCCCCGCAGGCATGCCTTCGCCAAATGCCAATAGCTCTTGAGGTTGACATCGAGAACGGTGTCGAAGTCTTCAGCTTTCATCCGCATCATGAGATTATCGCGGGTGATCCCGGCGTTGGCGACCAGAATAGAAAGGCCGCCCATCGCATCCGCGGCCTGCCCGGGCAGCGCATCGACGGCGTCAGCGTCAGACAAATTACACGGCAATACCACCACGCGTTCGCCGAGCTTGGCGGCAAGCTCTTGAAGGACGGGCTCTCGCGTGCCGGAAATCGCCACGGTCGCCCCTTGCGCATGCAAGGCCATGGCAATGGCGCCACCAATGCCACCGGTGGCGCCGGTAACCAGAGCCGTCTTTCCCGCTAGATCAAACATGGATGTGATCCCTTCGAAATTCATTCGGTTTGCTGATTAATGGGCAATTTGATCGCGATAGCCAGCCAAATCGCCTGGCTCGCCGACAGCGATTGACGGCACACCTTTTTCGATGCGCCGCACGAGGCCCGAAAGGACTTTCCCGGCGCCCACCTCGATAAACAGGTCCGTCCCGTCTGTGATCATCGCCTGGACACTTTCCGTCCACCGGACGCGCCCTGTGACCTGTGCCGTCAGGGTGCGCCGAATGTCGTCGGGTGAGGACGTTTGTGTGGCGGTCACGTTAGAAAATACTGGCGCCTGTGGCGCGGCGATATTGGCGCCCTCTAACGCTTCTGCCATTTGTTCCTGTGCGGATTTCATCAGCGAGCAGTGAAAGGGCGCGGAGACCTCTAGTTTGAGCGCACGTTTCACCCCGGCTTCCTTCGCCGCCGCGCAAGCGGCATCGACGGCGGCAGCATATCCGGAGATGACCACCTGCCCCGGCGCATTATCGTTAGCGATTTCAGCCCCGTGGGGCGCGATAATATCCTCGACCTCCTCAAGTGAGAGGCCCAAAATCGCGGCCATCGCGCCGTCCCCGGGCGCCACGGCTGCCTGCATGGCGGAGCCCCTAAGTCTCAGCAATCTCGCTGTGTCTGTGAGAGATAGCGCACCCGCCACGCAGTAGGCGGAATATTCGCCGAGGGAATGGCCGGCGAGGCTCTTAACGCTCTTTAGTGTCAGTCCCTCGTCTTGAAGGACGCGAAAAGCCGCAACGGATACCGCCATGAGCGCCGGTTGCGTATTTTGCGTGAGGGTCAATTCCTCAGCGGGGCCATTGGCCATCAGGTCAAAGAGGTTTTGCGAAAGCGCCGCATCCACTTCTTCGAACACCGCCTTAGCGACTGGAAATGCCTCCGCAAGCTTCACCCCCATCCCCACGGTTTGGCTTCCTTGTCCTGGGAAAATCAAACTGATGGCCCGGTGGGATGATGACATGACGGCTCCGATAACAACGAATGAGAATACAGAGCGCGCTCATAACGGGCCTTCCGCGCAAGCGTAAAGGCCCCCCCGATCATACTTAACCGCAGAAACTGTTTGCCCAGGTGCGTTTTCGCCTACCCCTCGCATAATTAGTGTGGTACTCGGCTTTTGATTTTGGGTAATTGTCGAAAGGGAGGCGCAAATGACGAACATTGTGATGTTTGCTTCATCGATCCACGCGTCTGCCGCTGTCGATCGACCAAAAGGCCCCGATTTCCGCTGACGCGGACCGCCTGACCCAACTCTTCCAATTGATTGCTTCATCGCACGCCTGGCTGGCGCGCGTCCATTTCCTTGGTTTTTGACCCTGCGCCATCGCGACGATGGCAGGAGACACTCTCATGTTCGGTTTCTTTGAACGGGCGGTATCCCCTTTCCCCACCGCCTTGCCCACCCAACCGCCTGAACGGCTCACGGCGTTTATTTGGCACTACGCCAAATCCTTCCGCTGGCTGTTCCTCGCGACGTTCGTTGTTTCTGTCGTCATCGCCGTTATCGAAGTCTATGCCTTCGAACTTGTCGGCACCGTGATCGATTGGGCGACCACGACGGGAACGGAAGACTTTTGGGCATCCCATGGCCGCGACATCGCGCTGATCTGCGTGCTGTTTGCTGTGGTGTGGCCGCTTCTGTGTTTGCTCGACGACCTAATCGTGTTGCAAGGCATTCTGCCAAGCATGGCGATATCTATCAGGTGGCGTGGCCACCGATATCTTCTTCGCCAGTCAACGCAATTCTTCTCAAATGAATTTGCGGGCCGCATCGCGACCAAGCTGACCCAAGGCGCGATTGGCACACGTGATGCCATGGTCAAGCTGACGAACGTCGCCGTTTATATGGGCGTCTACTTCACCTCGACCGTCTGGCTGTTCGCAGCGAATGACTGGCGTTTGGCGATCCCCATCGTGTTGTGGCTATGCGCCTATGCAGCGACAATGACGTTTTTTCTACCGAAGATTCGTCATTGGTCGGAGCGCCGGTCAGATGCCAACTCGGCGCTGACGGGGCGGCTTGTCGATGCGTACACGAATATCAACACCGTCAAGCTCTTCGCTTCAACGAACATTGAAGATGCTTACGCGCGCGAGGGCATGGAGCATCTGATGAGTAGCATAATCAGCGCCAATCGCATTGTGACGTTGATGTCGTACACGCTGCATTTGATCAATGGTTTGTTGATCGCGGGCACGCTGGTGGCGGGCACTTGGCTGTGGTCATCGGGCGCGATGTCGCTTGGCTCGCTTGCTTTCGCAGCGGCGATGGTGCTTCGCATCCAGGGGATGAGCCATTTCTTCCTGTGGGAGATGTCGTTCCTATTCGAGAACATCGGTGCTGCTGTGGATGGCATGAAGCTGCTTGCGCGGCCGCAAACCGTCACCGACCGCGCCGAGGCACCGGCCCTCATCGCTGAGCGCGGTGACATCCGCTTTGAGGATGTCGCCTTCCATTATGGCCGTGATCATGGCGTGATGGAACGACTGAACTTGGCGATTGCGCCTGGGGAGAAAGTCGGGCTGGTCGGCCGTTCGGGTGCTGGGAAATCGACGCTCGTGAACCTTCTTCTTCGCCTTTACGACATCGAAGGCGGACGGA
>CAYFHK010000020.1:0-31966 GCA_964342585.1 uncultured Caulobacterales bacterium
GAAGGTGGCGCTGCCGGGCGGCTGCGCGATCGGGGCGCGCCCGGTGGATCTGCATTTAAAGGCGCTCGAAGCGATGGGCGTGAAGATCGAGCTCGATGAGGGCTATGTGCTGGCCGAGGCACCGAACGGCCTCAAAGGCGCGAAAATCGCCTTTCCGTTTGTGTCCGTGGGCGCGACCGAGCATTCCATGATGGCCGCCACGCTGGCTGATGGGGTGACCATTCTCGAAAACGCCGCGCGAGAGCCGGAGATCACTGATTTGGCCGACTGCCTCATCGCCATGGGCGCGAAGATCGAAGGGGCGGGCACCCCCCGCATCACGATCCACGGCGTCGATCGATTAGAAGGCGCTACGCACGATGTGCTGCCCGACCGGATCGAGATGGGCTCCTACGCCATGGCGGTCGGCGCTGCGGGGGGCGAGCTCTTCCTCCGCCGCGGGCGGCTTGATCTCTTGGGCGCGGCTGACGGTATTTTGGAGCAGGCAGGGCTGACCCTGACAGAGGAACCCGGCGGGTTGCGGGTCACCAAATGGGGCCGGCCCACGCGCGGCACCGATGTGCGCACCGAGCCGTTCCCTGGCTTCCCGACCGATCTTCAGGCGCAATATATGGCGCTGATGGCGCTGGCCGACGGCACCTCGGTGATCAAAGAGACGATCTTTGAGAACCGTTTTATGCACGCGCCGGAGCTCATGCGCCTTGGCGCCGATATCAAAGTCGAGGGGCAGACGGCGACGGTGCGCGGCAAACGCGTGCTGAAAGGCGCACCGGTCATGGCTACCGATTTACGCGCATCCATGTCGCTGGTCGTGGCGGGGCTCGCTGCCGAAGGGCAGACCCTTATCTCACGGCTCTACCACCTCGATCGCGGCTTCGAGCGGCTCGATGAGAAGCTGCAATCGGTTGGCGCCCTCGTGGAACGCATCAAAGAAGCGGCTTAGCTCTAAGGACAAAGACCCATGCTTGCGGATGTGATCGGCGTCAGCGGCGTGGCGTGCGTGTTGACGGGGTATTTCCTTCTCCAGTCCGGCCGCTGGTCATCAGAAGAGATAGGCTTTCAGGTGATCAACCTGACGGGCGCGATCCTGATCCTGATTTCGCTGACCCAAAACTTCAACTTGGCGTCGGTGATCATCGAGGTGTGTTGGGCGGGGATCAGCCTTTATGGCCTCGCGCGGATCTTGCGAACGCGACGAATAAAGCGACGCGCGGGCCTCGACCCCTCCCAAGCGGGTGAAAAAGCCCCTATGTGCCAACGCGATGACAAAGACCGCCTATAAACCGCTGGCCCTCCTGGCTGAAGATCGTGACGATCTGCAGGTGATGGCCGCGCACTTCCAAGACGCCGTGCTGAAAGTGCGCGACATGGCCTATCTGCCGAAAGCGAAACGCTTCGCGCTCGTGGCGAACCGGTTTGTTTGGGAAGAGGGCGCGAAGAAGACGCGAGGCCCCTTCACGCGGGTGCGCGCCGGGCTCCATTTCGACGATGTCTTGGGCGTGCGGCAAAAAGCGATCCGGCAAGATGCGCCCTCCGCCGTGCTCTCTTTGCTGAATATCGAATTTGAAGAGACCGATGATGGGGCAGGAACGGTCACATTGCGTTTTGCCGGCGGCGGCGCCATCGCGCTGGATGTGGTGGGCCTCTCAGCGGAAGCGCGGGACATTTCGGCCCCATGGGCAACGCGCAACAAGCCCGATCACGGAGCATAAATGATGGTCAGACGGATTGATAAGTCGGCCGACGATTTCGAGGCGGCCTTCGCAGCGTTATTGGGCATGAAGCGCGAAGCCTCAGAAGAGGTGGGCGAGGCGGTGGCGACCATCATCACCGATGTGCGCCAGCATGGCGATGTCGCGCTTTATCGGCTCACGGCCAAGTTTGATCGCTATGATCCGAAAGCCAAAGGCTTGGCCATTGGCGCGGATGAGGTCGATGCAGCGGTGGCTAAGGTATCGGCAGAGGCGATGAATGCTTTGCGCGTCGCCGCTGACCGCATTGAGGCCTATCACAAGCGCCAGCTGCCAGAAGATGTGCGCTACACGGACGAGCAAGGGGTATCGCTCGGCTGGCGCTGGACCCCGATTGACGCAGTTGGCCTTTACGTGCCCGGCGGCATCGCGAACTATCCTTCCAGCGTTTTGATGAACGCCATCCCTGCCAAAGTGGCGGGTACGGAGCGCGTCGTGATGGTTGTGCCGACCCCTGATGATGTGATCAACCCGCTGGTCCTCGCAGCGGCGCGCTTGGCAGGCGTGACGGAGATCTATCGCATTGGCGGCGCGCAAGCCGTGGCGGCACTCGCCTATGGCACAGAGACGATTGCGCCGGTCGATAAGATCGTCGGGCCAGGCAACGCCTATGTTGCCGCGGCAAAGCGGCAGGTCTTCGGCAAGGTCGGCATCGATTCCATTGCTGGGCCTTCGGAAATCCTTGTGGTGGCCGATGGTGACAATGACCCGCGCTGGATCGCCGCCGATCTTTTAAGCCAGGCCGAGCATGATCCGTCATCACAAAGTGTTCTCATCACGGATGATGCAGACTTTGCCGATAAGGTGGCAGAGGCCGCTGCCGCCTTCATCGAAGAAAGCCCGCGCGGTGATGTCACCGCCGCAGCGTGGGAAGAGAACTCGGCCATCGTCACGGTGCCCTCGCTCGATGACGCCCCCGCACTCGTCAATCGTCTGGCGCCGGAGCACTTGGAGCTCGCCGTCGCCGACCCTGAGGCGCTGTTGCCGAAGATCCGGCATGCAGGCGCGATCTTCCTTGGGCGGCATACGCCTGAAGCTATCGGCGACTACGTGGCTGGGCCTGATCACGTGCTGCCCACCGCGCAGGCGGCACGCTTCTCCTCCGGACTGTCCGTCTTCGACTTTTTGAAACGCACCTCGCTGATCGGCTGCGATGAGAAGGCCGTGCGCGCCATCGGCCCGGCGGCGGTAACCTTGGCGGATGAAGAAGGCCTCTGGGCGCACGGGCTTTCCGTCCGTCTCCGCCTTGAGGAAACATCTTAAGGAAGACGTGCCTAGGCTTCTCGCCCAAGGCACGGTAACGATGAGCCATGACGAATCACCGTCTCACGATGATCCATGTGGACGAAGCCTCGCTGGCGGCGACGACAAGCGACATCGAACACGAGCGCAAAGTTGCCGTGCACGACCTTCTCCAGGAGAATAGCTTCAAGCCGGTCGGCGTGGACCACCCAGGGCCTTTCATCTTGCGGCTTTCTGAGCGCGACGGACGTCTTGTCTTTGAAATTTCGTCTGAGGATGGGCAGGATTTGGCCGCCCACCACCTTTCGATGAGCCCCATGCGGCGCCTCATCAAAGACTATTTCATGCTCTGCGAGACCTATTACGACGCCATTCGCGCCGCGATGCCCGACAAGCTCGAGACCATCGATATGGCGCGCCGGTCGGTCCATAATGAGGGCACCGAGCTTTTGATGAAGCGGCTCGACGGGAAGATCGAGCTCGATTTTGACACGGCCCGCCGCCTGTTCACGCTGATTTGTTCAATCGCCTTGCGGGCGGCGAACCGGGGGAATGCACGATGAGCGATAAGGCGGGGCGGATCCTCTTTGCGTGCAATATGAACTCGGTCCGCTCGCCTATGGCGGAGGCCTTGGCGCGTGAGATGCTGGGGCCCGACATCCATGTCGAAAGCTGCGGCGTCTATGAGGGCATTCTCGACCCGTATGTGGCGCGCGTCCTCGATGAGGCGGGCATCCCGGTGCCGAGCCGGGATCCGCAGAGCTTCGGTCGGTTGAACGTCAACGGCTTTGACGTGGTGGTTGCGTTGACCAGCAAAGCCGCGGCTGAAGCGCGCAAACTCGGCGCAAATGTTGAGTTTTGGGACACCGCCAATCCCACCGATATTCGGGATGGCGAAGAGCAAATGCTCAAGGCCTATCGCGCCTGTCGCGACGAATTGAAGGCCAAAATCGATGAACGCTTCGGCGCGGGCGCCTCTCGCTGACCTTCGAGCTTTCTCGCCGCATATACGACTGTTCACCTTGATCTTTTCGCCAGAGTTGGCCACATGCAGGCCTTCCGCGAAGCAAGGATCATCATGGCGAAAGAAGAATTACTCGAGTTTTCCGGCACAGTTGAAGAGCTGCTGCCCAACGCGACCTTCCGCGTGAAGCTTGAGAATGACCATGAGATCATCGCGCATACGGCCGGCAAAATGCGGAAAAACCGTATCCGCGTACTGGCCGGCGACAAAGTGCTTGTCGAAATGACCCCCTATGACTTGACCAAAGGGCGCATCACCTATCGCTTCAAATAGCGATGGCGCATCGGCCCGGATTATGACGACGTCGTCGCCCGCGCCCCGCTTTATTTTGGCCAGCCAGTCGCCGCGACGTCTCCAGCTTCTTGAGCAGATCGGCTTCGTGCCAGACGCCGTGTCTCCCGCGGATATCGATGAAACCGAACGCGCCGGCGAGTTGCCGCGCGATTTGGCCCAGCGATTGGCCACCGAAAAGGCTGCGAAGGTCGCAGCGGATTATCCTGGCGATGTCGTGTTGGCGGCCGACACCGTGGTCGCTGTCGGGCGGCGGATCTTGCCCAAAACCGAAACGGTGGCCGAAGCGGCCCGCTGTCTCGATTTGCTATCGGGCCGCGCGCACCGCGTCTTCACCGGTGTGTGTTGTCTGGGCCCGGACGACACCGCGCGCGTGCGCGTTGTTGAAACGCGCGTGAAAGTAAAAGTGCTCTCAGGCGAAGAACGCGCGGCCTATCTGGCTAGCGGCGAATGGGCAGGGAAGGCGGGCGGTTATGGCATCCAGGGTGGCTTTTCCGCCTTCATCGTGCAGATCACCGGCAGCTATTCCGCCGTGGTCGGATTGCCGTTGTTCGAAACGGCCAATTTGCTTACCGCCGCATTGCAGCGGCCGATCACCTTCAAGGGTCCTTAAGTGAGCCAGATACGCCGACTTCTCATCGAAGACACACCGCTTGAGTGGCGCGCGCTCTTAACCGTCGACGACGTGCCAACGCGCCTTGCTTATCTGCATCATACCCGCCCCATCTCAGTGCTCGGCATGCTGACGACAGCGAAGGTGACGGCGATCGATAAACGCCTGAACGCGGCATTTTTGAAGCTCCGCAATGGCGAGCCTGGTTTCTTACGGCGACGTGGCCCGATGCCTGCGATCGGCGAAACCATCCTTGTGGAGATCAAGCGCGAACCGATTGGTGAGAAGGGTGCCGAGGTGAGTGACGCGCCCACCTTGCGTTGGCCTTGTGCGACCTGGCCGCTTAAAGCCGCCACCCTCCATGAAGGCCCGCTCGGGGACCCTGAAGATGTGCCATTTCCCTTCGAGGATTTGGAGGAGGCGAAAGCGCGCCTGCGCGATGGCGATGAGCGGCTGGCCGCGCCCTTGCCCTATATCCTAGCGGCCTTGGGCGCTGATGATCTGGACGAGATACTTGTCACCACGCCAGAGCTGAAAAACGATGTGCAGCGATACGTGCCGCAAGGCACGCCACTCTTCATGGATGACCGGTTCAAGGCGGCAGCAGAAATCGACGCCGCCGAAGAGCTCGCCCTATCCCAAGAGATCGCGCTCGCCGATGGCGGACGGCTGGTGGTGGATGAGGCCGAAGCGCTCACCGCCATCGACCTCGATCTGGGCCGCGCGCCGGGACAATCGGCGAAAGGCGCAGCCGACCGTTTGCTCGGCGCCGCGCTCACCGCGCTTGGGGGCTATGCCCAGCTGGCAAATCTTGGCGGGCAAATCGTGGTCGACGTCCCCCGGGCCGCGATTGCGAGCCCGAAGATCATCCGCGACCGGCTGATGCGCACGTTCAAACCCTTGGGCCGGGTCAGCGTGCCCGCCGTCACGCCCGAAGGGGTGTGCGTTGTAATCGCACCGAAAACAGGGCCCAGCGTTCTTGGCCGCCTCACTGTGTCGGCGGGCGGCGGCGTGCGCCCTGGTCGAGACTTCGCGGCCGATGTCGTCGCCGCGAAGGCGTGGCGGGCCCTCGATCGCGCCCTCGATCAAGACCGCACGGGAAATCCCACGCTCGAGTTGCGCGCCGATGCAATGGCGCATTTCACGCCCGATGGCGACGTTGCCGCCTCCTTGCGCGCACGCTACGGCCCGCGTTTTACTGTTCGCGCCTTTGAGGAGGTGTCTCATGGCCGACCCATCCCGTTCCGCGTCTCCGCGTAAGGCGCCATGCCCGATCTGTGGCGCGCCGCCGGAGGAGGGGTTTAAACCCTTTTGTTCCTCAAGATGTGCCAAGGTTGATCTCAACCGCTGGCTCAGCGGCGCATATGTGATAGAAGGCGGGGAGGAAGAGGACAGTGTGGACCACGACGCGGCGGAATAGACGAAAGGTCGATTGCCCGTGACTGACACCCCGCACATTCTCGTCGTTGATGACGAGGAGTCGATCCGAGAGCCCCTCATCGATTACCTGACACGAAATGGCCTCAAGGTTTCAGAGGCCGCGTCTGCCGCGGCCGCCCGCGATGTGCTCGATCAAGGCGGCATCGATCTCGTCCTACTCGACGTGATGATGCCCGGGGAGGATGGATTGTCGCTCACCCGGTCGATCCGCGCGCAATCTTCCCTGCCGATCATTCTTGTGACCGCCCGGGTCGAGGATCTCGACCGCATCATCGGCCTTGAGATGGGTGCGGACGACTATGTTAGCAAACCTTATAATCCGCGTGAGCTGCTGGCCCGGATCAAAGCCGTTTTGCGCCGTGCGGGCACGGATAAGACCAGTGAAGAAGAGGACGGTCAGAGCTACATCTTCGCTGGATACACCCTTGAGGTGGAGGCGCGCCGGCTGCTTGATCACACCGGCGAGGAGATCGTCCTGACGGGCGGCGAATTCTCGCTGCTGCAGGTCTTGCTCGAGAGGGCGGGGCGCGTCCTTAATCGTGATCAGCTGCTTGATCTTACCCAAGGCCGGCAAACCCATGTCTTCGACCGGAGCGTGGATAACCAGGTCAGCCGTTTACGGAAGAAATTGGAAGAGGACCCGAAAGCGCCGCAAATCATCAAAACCGTGCGCGGCGGCGGCTATGTGCTCGCCTCCCGCGTTGAGCGAGCTTAGCGATGCGGCCGCGTTCTTTACGGGGACAATTGGCCGCCGTCATTGCGGTGGCGTTGCTGATCGCGCAGTCGATCAGCTTTGCGCTCTTGGTCCGCAGCGAAGTGAGATTGCGCGATGCGCAACGTGACGCGGCGATCGATCGGTTCGTGTCGGCGGTGGATCGCATCTCCACGATTGATGATCGGCTGCCTCGGTTGCTGAGCCGCCTACAGCGCGATCGCGGCATGTTCCGGATGACCGATGAGCGCACTTTGACGTCCGAGCAACGTCATGCGCAGACGACGCGTGCCTTGGTTGCGGCGTTGACAGCAGAAGGACTCCCTTCTGATGCTGTGGCGGCGTTGATGCCCGCATCAGACTGGCTCGACGATGATCCGCCACCTGAAGATGATTGGCGCGATCGCAGTCGGTGGGGGGACCGGGATGGGCGTGGCGAGCGTGGTGATCGCGGGGGTGATCGGCCGCCGCCTTCTCATCTTGTGGTGATGAGCGTTGCGTTGCCCGATGGGAACCATCTCACCCTGGCGCAGCCATTCCCGGGGCCCAATCGCCGCGCGGTCTTGATCCTCATCGGACAGACGGTGTTGATCTTTGCGATCCTTCTGGTCGGCGTCTCTTACGTTGCGGGCCAGCTCACCCGTCCGCTTCTGCGCCTGACCAAAGCCGCCGAAGAGCTGCGGTCACCTGATCAACGTCACGCCCCGTTGCCTGCTGAAGGGCCGCGCGACATCCGCAATCTCACCCGCGCCTTCGAAGACATGCGCGAGCGTATTGAGCACCTTTTCCGCGAGAAGGACGTTATGTTGGGTGCCATCGGCCATGACCTGCGCACCCCGCTCACCGCCTTGCGGCTACGGGTGGAGCAAGTGGAGGACGAAAAAGTCCGCACTGCGATGAGTCGCACGATCGAGGATCTCGACGCGCTTCTCAATGATATCTTGAACCTCGCGCGATCGGGGCAACCCGATGGTGACCCCGAAGCGGTCTTCGTGCCGACCTTGATCGATGATGCCATCGCCGGTGTCGGCACATCTTCCACTGCGGAAATCCGCCGTGGTCAGATCGACGATATCGCCGTGCACGGATATCCGATCCTTCTCACCCGCGCCCTACGGCATTTGATCGAAAACGCGTGCCGCTATGGCGGCGGCGCCACGGTCTCCGGCACGGCCAAAGACGGGGAGATCATCCTTTCGGTCACGGATGCGGGGCCGGGGATGAAAGCGGAGGATATCGAGAGACTGCGCCAACCCTTTGAGCGGGGAGAGCTTTCTCGCAACGCCGCCCAGGGTGGCGCGGGGCTGGGGCTTTCCCTCGCGGATGGGATCGCCAAAGCTCACGGCGGTCATTTAAGGCTTGAGAACCGCAAGGGCGGCGGGTTCGAGGCCGCCCTCGTCTTGCCGGACAAGATACGTTAGGTTGAAAGCCAGCCGCCTTCTTCAAGATAGGCGACGATTTTCTCCGCCGCTTCTGCCGCCGTCATGTCCACGGTGTTGATGGTGATCTCTGGATTGACGGGCGCTTCGTAGGCGGAGTCGATGCCCGTGAAGTTCTTGATCTGGCCGGCACGGGCTTTCTTATAAAGGCCCTTCACATCGCGCTCTTCAGCCACATTAAGCGGCGTGTCCACATAGACCTCGATGAATTCGTTCGCCGCGAGAAGATCACGCGCCATTTGCCGCTCTCCGCGGAACGGCGAGATAAAGGCTGACAGGACGATCAGGCCTGCATCCACCATGAGACGCGCGGCCTCCGCCACCCGACGAATATTCTCGACACGGTCAGCATCGGTGAAGCCCAAGTCCTTATTGAGACCGTGCCGCACATTGTCCCCGTCAAGAATATAGGTGTGCCGGCCCATCTCATGCAGACGTTTTTCGACCAAGTTCGCAATGGTCGACTTGCCGGCGCCGGAAAGCCCGGTGAACCAGAGCAGGGCGGGCTTTTGAAGCTTCAGGCTCGCGCGCTCTGACTTGCCCACTTCTAGGTCTTGCCACACCACATTCTGAGCGCGGCGAAGGGAATAATCGATCATCCCCGCACCGACGGTCGCATTGGTTTGCCGGTCGATCACGATAAAGCTGCCGGTCTGGCGGTTCTCGTTATAAGGATCGAACGCAATCGGCGCCGCAAGGTTCAGTTTGCACACGGCGATTTCGTTGAGATCCAGCCGCTTGCCAGGCAGTTCGGCCAGCGTGTTCACGTCGATCTTGTTGCGCAGTTCAGTGACCACGCCGGAGACTTGGCGGTTCGCCGTTTTGAATAGATATTGACGGCCAGGCAGCATCGGCTCGTCGGCCATCCAGATCATGTGGGCGGCGAATTGGTCCGACTGCTCAGCAGGGTGTTCCTTGCCGCAAATCACATCGCCGCGGGAGATGTCGATTTCGTCCGTCAACGTCAGGGTGATCGCGTCGCGCTTATTCGCGCTGTCTTTCTCACCGTCCATGGTGATGATTTTGTCCACCGTCGAACGCTTGCCCGATGGGATCACGATGATCGGATCGCCCGGCTTGATTGAGCCGCCGGCCACGGTGCCGGAAAACCCGCGAAAATCGAGATTCGGCCGGTTCACCCATTGCACGGGCAGTCGAAACGGGTCGTCAGCGTCGGCGCTCACGTCGATCTGTTCAAGATAGGGAAGCAGCGGTGGGCCATCGTAATAAGGCGTGTTCTCGGACGGCGTGGTGATGTTGTCCCCCCCAAGCGCCGACATCGGGATGCACTGGATGGTGTCGAATTTCAGTTTCTGCGCGAAGGCGCGATATTCCCTCTCGATCTCCTCGAAGCGTTCTTGGGAGAAATCGACCAGGTCCATTTTGTTCACGGCCAGGACGATGTGCTTGATGCCGAGC
Source organism: uncultured Caulobacterales bacterium (assembly GCA_964342585.1). Taxonomy (GTDB): domain Bacteria; phylum Pseudomonadota; class Alphaproteobacteria; order Caulobacterales; family Parvularculaceae; genus Parvularcula. Next base: position 9,932 of record CAYFHK010000020.1, read on the forward strand.
AGCGAGCAAATGAAGCTGTGCCGGCGGGTCTGCACCATCAGGCCCGCGCGCGCATCGACAAGCAGAATCGCCAGGTTGGCGGTCGAGGCACCGGTCGCCATGTTGCGCGTATATTGTTCGTGCCCGGGTGTGTCGGCGACGATGAACTTGCGGTGATCGGTGGAGAAGAAACGATAGGCAACATCGATGGTGATGCCTTGCTCACGTTCAGCGGCGAGGCCATCGACGAGGAGCGCGAAGTCGATATTTTGCCCTTGGGTGCCGGCCTTTTTGGAATCGCTTTCCAATGCTGCAACTTGATCCTCATACAGCATTTTGGAATCATACAGCAGACGGCCAATCAGTGTCGATTTCCCATCATCCACGGACCCGCAAGTGATGAAGCGGAGCATCGACTTGTCTTCATGGCGCTGAAGATAGGCAACAACGTCTTGCTCGATCATCGAGCTTTCTTCGGCGGAGATGACCATCAGAAATACCCCTCTTGCTTTTTCTTCTCCATGGAGGCCGCCTGGTCGCGGTCAATCACACGGCCTTGCCGCTCTGAGCTGGTGGCCAGCAGCGTCTCTTGGATAATGTCGGGCAGCGTCGCGGCGGTGCTTTCGACCGCGCCTGTGAGCGGGTAGCAGCCGAGCGTGCGAAAGCGCACTGATTTCATTTCGGGCTCACGGCCATCAAGCGGAATGCGGTCATCGTCCACCATAATCAGTGTGCCGTCGATTTCCACCACCGGGCGCTCCGCCGCAAAGTAAAGCTGCGGGATTTCGATATTCTCCCGGAAGATATATTGCCAGATATCGAGCTCGGTCCAGTTGGAGAGCGGGAAGACGCGGATTGATTCACCCTTATGGATGCGGGTGTTGTAAATGCTCCAAAGCTCTGGCCGCTGATTTTTAGGGTCCCATCGATGCCCTGGTGCGCGGAAGGAGAAGACGCGCTCTTTCGCGCGGGATTTTTCTTCGTCACGCCTCGCGCCGCCAAAGGCCGCGTCAAAGCCATATTTGTCCAAGGCCTGTTTGAGCGACGTCGTTTTCATCACATCGGTGTGGTAGGCGCTGCCGTGGGTGAACGGACCCACACCCTCGCGCACCCCATCTTCATTGATGTGTACGATCAATTCGAGGCCAAGCTTGCGCGCCGTCTCGTCGCGAAAGCGGATCATCTCCTTGAACTTCCACGTCGTATCGACATGCATCAGCGGGAAGGGCGGCTTTGAGGGATAAAATGCCTTGAGCGCGAGGTGCAGCATCACCGAGCTGTCCTTGCCCACCGAATAAAGCATCACAGGGTTCTCGCATTCGGCTGCGACTTCCCGCATGATTTCGATGCTTTCCGCTTCGAGGCGGTCAAGGTGGGTGAGCGCCATAGTGTCAGTCCTTCCGCAACGTCTTTTTGTCCGACCTTTTGGGGCCATCGAGCGCTCTTCGCACTCGCAAAAACTTCATCGCCTTTAGGGGCGTGATTCTTGGGACACAAGTTAGAAGGGCTTTACGCGCCATTAGGAATGCGGCATGCAATATAGGAAAATATTAGTTTCGAGGATCCCCATGCGGCAGCAGGCGATATTCGGATTGGCGGCGCTCATATCGTTCACGCCGCTTGCACCGCTCTTAGCGCAAGATGCCCTCGGTGATCTTCTTGCTGCGCAGCTCGACCCGTCCGACGCGAACGCTGAAGCCACTTCGCTGATCGCGTCCGTGCGCCCGCTTTTGGAGACAGTGCCGGCGCGCAACGCGGATCGCGCGCAAATCGAAGCGGCTGCCGAGGTCTATTTCCGCGCGCGGGCTGAAGGCCTGCCGGACGTGGTGATCCAGGCCAGCGCAAATATTCAAAGCGGCAATTACGACCCAGGACCGGAGGGCCAAGCCTTCATCAACGGGGCGCTTAGCGGCTTTGGCGGATCGTCGGAGACCTTGTCGAATTTCGGCGCCCTTGGCGGGATCAATCAACGCCAGGCGGCGGTGACCGTCACACAGCCGCTGTTCACGGGTCTGCGCATCAAAAACTCCATCCAGGAAGCCCGCCACATCATCGATGCCGGCTTCGCGCAGCTCGACGCGATGGATCAGGACTACATCGTCCAACTGGCGGACGCCCATCTCAGTGCGATCACGGCGGGAGAGCAGATCCGCTTGGTCGAGGCGAGCCTTGAATTGGTGACCCAAGCGCGCCGCGCGGCGCAAATCTCCTTTGAAGCGGGGCAGAGCACGCGGACGGATATCGCATTGGCCGACTCGCGCTTGGCCGGCATTCAAGCGCAACTCGCCAGCGCCCAGGCCCAGGCGCTCGCCGCGCAGAACCGGTATCGCGCACTCACGGGGCGTGCGCCTGCTCAGATCGATATGTCGGTTTCAGTGCTGCCTTTGCCCGCTACGTTGGATGACGCGATCGAGAAAGCGCGGACCAATCATCCCTTGGTCCTTGCGGGGCAGGCGCAGGTTGAAGCGCGCGAAGCCGCGGTGCGCGCCGCTAAAGGCCGCCGCTCACCGAGCCTGCAGCTGCAGGGGCAGTATGCCTATAGCGAGAACAATTTCTTCGACGGTGATAACAACGATGTGGCGAGCCTCACCGCGCAAATGTCTGTGCCCGTTTTCCAAGGCGGCGCGATCGGTTCGGCGATCCGGGAGGCGAAAGCCGAGGCGCGGTCGGCGCGCTTTGCGTTGGATGATATTGAGCGCAATGTGGCCGCTAATGTGCGCAACAGTTTTGCCAATTACCAAGCCGCATTGATCCAGCGCGAAGCCGCGGCGTCACGGTTAAATGCCGCCAATCTCGCTTTTCGCGGCATGACGATCGAGCGGGAAGTCGGCCAGCGCAGCATTCTCGATGTGCTTGAAGTTCAAGAGGATTTGCTGGCCGCAGAGGTCGAGGCGATCGAGGCGGAAGCGCGTCTCGTCTTGGCGTCGTTCCAATATCGCGCGGCGACCGGCGACCTCCTCGACTGATCGGGTGCAACCGCGCGTCGATCTTGGCTTGCCCTCCGAACTCGGCTGATTAGCTGCCAAAGCTCGAGCCGATAGCGGAGGTCACGAGGGCATGCGGGACGATCCAGATTTCGATGGGCTGATGTATGCCTTTGATGTCGATGCGAATGGGCGAGGGCGCCATTTGCGCGGCGCCGAGCTGAGCACACCGCCACAAGATGACGTCGCCTATCGCTGGGTGCATCTCGATTTCGAAAAAGAAAGCTCCTGTCGCTGGATCTCCGATTGGGCCGATGAAACGGTCGCCCACCTCCTCACGGCGGAGAATACCAGGCCGCAATTCGCTCCTTACAAAGAGGGGTTTATCCTGACCCTTCGCGGGGTGAATCTCAATCCCGACGCGAACCCCGAAGATATGGTCTCCGTGCGCGTCTTTATGCGCGGGAAAACCATCGTTTCGACGCGCCGCCGTCGTTTAATGGCCGTGGTTGCGCTGCGCGAAGCGCTGGAAGCCGGCGCGGGCCCCGCCTCAGCGATCGGCTTTCTCACGGAATTGGCCGACGGTCTCACCGTCCATATGGACAAGGTGATCTTGGAAATGGGGGATGCCGTTGATACGCTTGAAGAGCGCAGCTTGGCCGACCCTTCCGGGCTCAGAACAGAGCTCTCCAGACTTCGACGCGAAGCGATCATCCTTAGACGATACATTGCGCCTCAACGAGATGCGCTCCATGCGATGATCTCCGGCGTTCCCACCCTTGAGCCGCCGGAGGTGGCTGATCTTCGAAACATCGTCGATCGCGTCACGCGGATGATTGAAGAGCTCGATGCCTTGCGTGAACGTGCGATGATACTGAGCGATCAGCTGGCCGATCGGCGCGCTGAGCAGATGAACCAGCACACGATGGTGTTGTCGGTGGTGGCGGCCATCTTCCTTCCGCTGGGGTTTCTTACGGGCCTGTTGGGGGTCAACATCGCTGGCATTCCGGGCATCGATTATCCCTATGCATTCGCTCTATTCTGCGTCCTATTGGTCGTCCTCGGGGCGGCGATGCTCGCGTTTTTCCGGTGGCTGAAATGGATTTGAAGTCGCATCTCCTCACGCTCATTATTATCCTCTTCAGTGTGTTCGCGCCGGCGATGGCTCAGCCACCCCAATATGAGAGCGATCCGCGCACAGAGCAGCTGCAAAGACAAGTCGAAGCCAGGCGTGCTGTTTTGGAGCGGGCGAAAGACGCGATGGCGCGCGCCGATAGCGAAGCTGACCTTCTCAATATTCGCGAAGATGTGCGTCAGATTAGGTCCGAAGCTCTAAACGCGATCGCCCCCCTGGTCGAAAGGCGTGAGGAACGCCTTGCCGATCTCGATCGCCTTGGGCCGGCGCCGGCAGAAAGTGAGCCTGCCGAAACCCCTGAAATCGCAGAGACGCGCGCGGCGTTGAACGCGCAACTGAGCGAAACGACCGCAATTATTCAGCAGGCAGAACTCAATATTGCCGAAGCCGAAAGGCTCTTGCTCGATATCGCGGACCTGCGCCGTGAGCGGTTCTATGGTGCGTTAAGGCAGCGGGGCACATTGCCCTTTATGCCCGCCTTGCTCCAGGCGGCGGGGCAAGACGTGCTCGATGGCGCGGAGGTCGCAAGCCGCGAGGCGCAACGCTGGTGGGCATCTCGGCAAGAGGCGGGTCGAGGCGCCGCCACGGGCGCCATTATCGCCCTGAGCGTTGTCGCAGGGGCCTTGATGTTCGGCCCCGTCCGTCGATGGACGCAGCAACAGGTACTGAGACGTATTTTAGCAATGCAGCCGACGCCTGGGCGCCGCGCCGCAGCCGCATTGGTACGTATTTTGACCAAAGCCGTGCCCGGCGTCATCGCGGGCGCGCTGGTGGTGGAAGCTTTGCGCAGTCAGGGCGTCATCACCGCAGAAAGCGATGTGTTCAGCCGGTCGATTTGGTTTGCATTTGTGGCGCTCTTGATGGCCGAGGCGGGCGCAACGGCGGTCTTCTCGCCCGCCACCCCGGGCTGGCGGCTCATGCCATTACAAACGGGATCGGCCTTCATCATCCGCTTACATATCATCTTTTTGGTATTTGTTTTCGTCATCGATCAAATTCTCTCAGCTGGCGCAGCGCTTTTTGGCTCCTCCGCAGATCTGGCGCTTGTGCAGAGCGCGATGATCGCAGCGCTTTTGGCTTTGGGGCTATTAGGGCTGTCGCGCCAGCGTCTTTGGACCCTTTCAGAAGAGCGTGCCGACGCGTTTTCCAACGAGGCGAAGGCCTTTGGCAAAGGGATCCGTCGCATCGTCATGTTCCTAGGGCTTGGCATCCTGATTGCCACCGCGCTCGGCTATGTCGCCCTTGGTTATTACGTGGCCACACGGACTTTCATGCTTGGCGGGCTCGCGGCCCTCGCCCTCTTTGCCCGACTCTTGTTGCAGGAGGGACTTCAAGCGGCCGCCCGGCGTTTCGCCTTGGTGGAGGCGACCGAGACGGACGCGCCACGTGAGCGGCTCATTTTCTATTGGCTCGGCGTTATCGTCGACACCATGCTGCTGCTCGCGATTATTCCGCCTGCCGCGCTGATCATCGGCGCCGACTGGGCCGATGTGCGCGATTTGGTGCGTGACGCCGTTTTCGGATTCCGCATCGGGTCGGTCACGATCTCGGTGGCGGAGATCTTCTTCGCGTTTCTCGCCTTCTTCGTCATCCTCTCCTTAACGCGGTTTGTTCAACGCACGGCGGAAACACGTTTCTTTCCGCAAACGCGCCTCGACACTGGTGTCAGGTCGTCACTCAAAACGCTGATTGGCTATGTCGGCCTGGTTATCGGTGTGCTGACCGCTGTCGGCATGCTCGGGTTCGAGCTTGGCAATCTCGCCATCATCGCGGGCGCGCTTTCAGTGGGGATCGGATTTGGCCTGCAGAGTATCGTCAACAACTTCGTGTCGGGACTGATCTTGCTCTTTGAGCGTCCAATCAAGGTCGGCGATTGGATTGTGACGTCCTCGGGTGAAGGCATCGTTCAGCGGATTTCGGTCAGGTCGACAGAAATCATGACCTTTGAGCGCTCAAGTGTGATCGTGCCGAACTCTGAGCTGATTACGAATGCCGTCACCAATTGGACCCACAAAAACTCGCTCGCCCGGGTCACCGTCCCTGTCGGGGTTAGTTATAGTGCGGACCCTGAGGAAGTGCTACAAATCCTCAAGCGCGTTACTGACGACTATCCGGAATGCCTAACAACACCGGCGCCACTCATCTTATTCACCAGCTATGGGGAGAGCTCGCTCGACTTCCAGGTACGCGTCTACATCGCTGACGTGATGACGTCGCTTCGTGTCCAAACGGAGCTTCACGTTTTGATTTTCAAAGCCTTGAAAGAGGCGAATATCGAAATCCCGTTCCCGCAGCGCGACCTACATTTCCGGTCTAGCGATATTGAGGGCGTGGCGCGGCCTGCTGGGCCCGCGCCGGGCGCCCCCGCGGGTGAATAATCGCCCGTCATTGCTCCCCGGGCCCTGGAGCCCTATTTTCAAGCGATGAGTAAAACCCTGCCAGACGAGCTTGGCTTTTCCGAAGCCATTGAGACCTATCACGGCCGGATGCAGCCCGTGGAGTGGACGCCGCACCGACCCTCGCGCCCAGAGAAGAGTGAGGGCGGCAAGCGGTTCGAGGTTGTGTCGGATTACGAGCCTGCGGGCGACCAGCCTGCGGCGATTGCGGAGCTCGTCGGCGGCATCAAAGAGCATGAGCAAGATCAGGTGCTGCTCGGCGTCACGGGGTCGGGCAAGACCTTCACCATGGCCAAGGTTATCGAGGCGACGCAGCGGCCCGCGCTGATCCTCGCGCATAACAAGACGCTGGCCGCGCAGCTCTATGGGGAATTTAAGGCGTTCTTCCCCAACAACGCCGTCGAATATTTCGTGTCCTATTACGACTATTATCAGCCTGAGGCTTATGTGCCGCGCACGGACACCTATATCGAGAAAGAGTCGACCATTAATGAGCAAATCGACCGTATGCGGCACTCCGCAACGCGATCCCTGCTCGAGCGAGACGACGTCATCATCGTCGCCAGTGTGTCGTGCATCTATGGTATCGGCTCGGTCGAAACCTACACCGCGATGACCTTCGGCCTAGAGGTCGGCGAGAATATCGAGCGCCAGCAATTGCTCGCGGACCTCGTGGCGCTTCAATACAAGCGCAATGATGTGTCGTTTGCTCGCGGCTGTTTTCGGGCGCGTGGCGATGTCGTGGAAATCTTCCCGGCCCACCTCGAAGATGTGGCTTGGCGCGTGTCGCTCTTCGGCGATGAGATCGAAGCGATCACGGAATTCGATCCGCTCACGGGGCAAAAGATCCAAGACCTCGACAAGATCAAACTCTACGCCAACAGCCACTACGTCACCCCGCGCCCGACACTGAAAAAGGCCGTGGATGGGATTAAACGCGAGCTGGCGCAGACGCTGCCTATTCTGCATGAAGAAGGAAAGCTTCTCGAGGCCCAGCGGCTCGAACAGCGCGTGCAATTCGACCTGGAAATGATGGAGGCGACGGGCAGTTGCCAGGGGATTGAGAACTATTCCCGCTACCTCACAGGGCGCAAACCCGGCGAGCCGCCGCCGACACTGTTTGAATATCTGCCCGATAACGCGCTCGTCTTTTGCGACGAAAGCCACGTCACCGTGCCGCAAATCGGCGCGATGTTCCGGGGCGACTTTGCGCGCAAAAGGACGTTGGCGGAATATGGCTTCCGTCTGCCGTCTTGCATGGATAACCGGCCGCTCAAATTCGAAGAGTGGGACGCGATGCGCCCGCAAACGGTACACGTTTCGGCCACGCCAGGCCCGTGGGAGCTTGACCGCACGGGCGGCGTTTTCGTGGAGCAAGTGATCCGCCCAACCGGGCTCATCGATCCGCCGGTAGAAATTCGGCCTGTTTCAACGGGTCAGATCAACCAGGTCGATGACGTGATCGACGAGTGCAAAAAAGTCGCCGCGGAAGGCGGTCGCGTGCTCGTCACCACGCTGACGAAAAAGATGGCAGAAGACCTCACCGATTATATGTCGGAGCAGGGGATCAAGGTCCGCTACATGCACTCGGACGTCGACACCATCGAGCGCATCGAGATCATCCGCGATTTGCGCCTTGGTGCCTTCGACGTGCTCATCGGTATCAACCTGCTTCGCGAGGGCCTCGATATTCCCGAATGTCGCTTGGTGGCCATTCTTGATGCGGATAAAGAAGGCTTCCTACGGTCTGAAACGTCTCTGGTGCAAACCATCGGTCGCGCCGCGCGGAATGTCGATGGCCGGGTCATTCTCTATGCGGATGGGATGACAGGGTCGATGGAGCGCGCGATGGCTGAAACAACGCGTCGTCGTGAGAAGCAAATCGCCCATAACGAAGCGAATGGCATCACGCCGAAATCGGTGAAGGCGAAGATCGCCGAGATCACTGAGGGGGGCGACGAGAAGCAGAAGGCCGCCTACGGTACATCCTTCTCGGCAGAGAAGCTGACCACGGGCATGGGCGCCATGCGCGAAGAGCGCGAGGCCTATGCGCATAAAGGCGGCAATCTGCGCTCCCACCTCCAGGCGCTCGAGAAGCAAATGCGCGAGGCGGCCGCCAATCTCGAATTCGAAGAGGCCGCGCGCCTGCGCGATGAGATTCGGAAGCTGGAAGAGGATGAGCTGTCTGTCTTATAGCGCCAGCTTGTAAGCCCACCGCAAATGGTTTGCCGGAGGGCTCATGTTCCCACGGGACGTTTCGCCAACATGATGCCCACGGCCATGAGGGCAAGGCCCAAACAGCGTGTCGGGGTTATCTGTGTTCTGAGGGCACCGAAGAGCCCGAAATGATCGATCACGGCTGCGCTGCATAGTTGTCCCAGCAAAACGAACAACACTGCTGTGGCGACGCCCATCTTTGGTGCCAACATCGTGATCGAGAGCACGTAAAAGGCGACGAACAGCCCGCCCAGGAAAAGGTGAGCGGGGGAAGCGCTCAGCTTCGGCATCGCGACGCCGCCCGTGAATGACGTCACCGTCAGGGTAAGAACAAATGCCACGACGAACAGGACGGTGGCAGCTCCCGGTGCCCCGATCCGGGCGCCGAGCGCGCTGTTCAATGCCGCCATGATGGGGATGCCGACGCCCGTCATAAACATGATGACGGACATCCAGCCGTTGCCCGCGCTCATGGTTGCTCGGCCGCTCGTTGGGCGCGATACGCGTGGACCGGCAGCCCGGCGATACCCCAATTTTCCATCTCCACTTCATCGATAACCACGACTGTCGTCGCGGGCGACTTGTTGAGGACATCCACGAGAAGGTCTGTCGCCCCTTTGATGAGCTGGGCTTTCTGTTCTGGGGTCACACCGCCTTCGCGGGTAATCTTGATGTTCACATATGGCATGGCGCATTCTCCTCAGCTTTGCCGTTGGGTGATCTGAAAAACCTTCGCAATGATTTGCCACTGACCATCGATGCGGATCAGCGAGAGAAAGTCCACGAAGTCGCGAGGTCCGATCCGACATCGAACCCTGGCTAAGGCGGTATTCTCTCCGGCGATGTCGATCGCCTCGACAATATCTCTACGTGCCTCTTTACGCGATGCGGGTGAGACCCGCTTGGCCACGACAGAGAAATAGGTCTCCATATCGCGGATCAGCGGGGTCCCTTCATCAGTGGTCGCATAAACAGCGTCTCGGTGAAACACTGTTTTCAGTCGATCAAGATCGCAGTGATAGAGCCCATCGAAATATGTCTGAAGAAGCTCTTCGATCTCTCTGAAGCGTTGGTTCACGAGGGGAGGCCCTCTTCGGCCAGCGCCTTTCGAACGGCATCTCTCCCCTTTATGCGATCGACAAACGCCTCTGTCTTTGGCCATGCCGAGAGCGACACGCCGATAAAATTCGTCCAATTCAAGATTACAAAGGCGTAGGCGTCGGTTACTGAGAAATGTGGTCCGTTTAGAGAGTTTCCGCCTCTCGTCAGCATGTCTTCAAAGTGGCCGATCTGCCGTGTGAGCTTCGCCATAGCAGCCTCTTTCTCCGCCGGGCTCATATCACGTGACGCGAAGAAAGGACTAAAAGCCTTGTGAAGCTCCGAAGAGAGAAAGCTTAGATCCTCTTGGATTCGAACCCGTCCGATATCATCGGCTAGCGGTGCAAAATGACCATCGGGAAAACGGTCTGCGATATATTGAAGGACCGCCGCATTCTCGGTGATGATGGTGCCATCCCCTAACTCCAGCGCAGGCACATAGCCGCGTGGGTTTATCGCCTTATAATCCGTGCCCGCCTCTGTTCGTCCTTCCGCCGTGTCCACGTTTTCAACTGTGTACGGGGCGCCGGCCTCGATGAGGATGATGTGCGCCGCCAATGAGCAAGCGCCCGGCTTGTAATAGAGTTTCATATCGCGTCTCCATTTCGTGGTGCGGAAGAGGTGACGCTTGTGATTGCTATTGGCAACATGGTTTCTTTGAGATATCGTATTATGCTGTTACCCACAGGAAACCAGGTTTCACTCATGGCCCTCAGAATGCGAAAAAACCGCTCAGCGCTTCCGCCTGAGCCCTGCATGCTGACCGAGTGCATGGCCGTGATATCCGGTGCATGGGCGCCCAACGTGATCTGGTGTTTGCGTGCGGGACGGCGCCGTTTCAGCGAGCTGCGGTCCGATATTCCGCCCGTGTCCGCGAAGGTCCTATCGCGGCGATTGAGCGAATTAGAGGCGCGTGGCGTGATCAGTCGTCACGTGATGCCGACCTCGCCGCCATCCGTTGAATATGAGCTGACCGATCTAGGGGCCGAGCTGATCCCCGCGCTCGAGGCGATCGTCCATGTCGGGCATCGGCTAAAGGAGCGAAACGGGCTGTTGGCGCCGACTGTCCCCGATGATCTGTCGGCTAACTGCCGTCAGCCGTCGGCATCAGAGGGATAGATGGTCCGTTATCAGATCACCAGCCGCCGGTGCCGGGACCGCCCTTAATCGGGCTTTTGATGTGGGAAGTTACCCATCCGGCATAAAGCCCACCGGGTTGAGGTCTCGCCTTTTCATCGCCCACAAAGCACGCCGTCATCTTCGCAGGATAAAACCCAAGCCACCCCGCGATACGCGCATAGTCTTTGTCCAAATCATCGAGCGGATCGGGATAGCAGAATGCCGCCTCGCGGATCGTCTCCCTTCCAATCGTCAAATCGAAATGCACGGCCGCGCCTTTCCATTCACAGACCGTCAGGTAATCCGTTGGCGTCAAATATTCGGTGAGCACATCTCTAGGCGGGAAGTAGTAGACCGGCGCGCCGGCGGTTTCGCACATACGCAATACGCCGGTAGACTCTGCAATAACCGTGCCGAGCGCTTCGACGCGGCAGGGCAGCACGCCGTCGCCAAAATCGACGGGCCGGAGTTCAGGCGGACGCGGATAATCCCAAACGCTCTCTTCCCCGGGCCCTGTCGGCTCTGGCGTGGGTTTCTGGCCGCCCGACCAGGACGACCGATGCGCTTTCACCGCTGCTAAGAGCTCGCCCTTATCGGGCAGCGGCGGCAGGTTCATCTGACTGCCGCTCACGCGCGCCCCACTAGCGGTAGAAGCAGATTTTTTACATCCACCCGCGCCTTCAGGCGCGTTGCCAAGAGATAAGTGCCCGCAAATTTGCGGTGGAAATACAGCGTTTGCGGCGGCGGCACGTGGGTGAACCGATCGTCTTTGCGCAGCTTGATCCCCGCGTCGCGCATGCGCATCGCCATGTCCGTGGCGCCAAAGTCAAACGCCCCTTCGTGTCGCACCGGCTCCATGGCCATGTCGAAAATGTCGATCAACAGCTGCAGTTGGTCGTCTGTTGTCTTCTCGGCACTGAACAAGCCGATGTCGAGCGCCGCCTCGCGCATGCCGTCATAGTGATTGTCGAGCCCGGCGATGATCAGGCGACGATAGCCTTCCGCGAGATCATCCGGAATGTCGCGCGCTGCGCCAAAGTCGAGCAGCACGATCTTTTTGCCTTCGACCTGATAACGGTAGTTCGCGAAATTTGGATCTGTCTGCATAACGCGAAAATCGAGCAGTTCGCGCAGGACCAGATCGATCAGATGCGTCATCACCCGGTCGCGTTCGTCCTGCGGCGCATCGGCCAGTGCCTCAATCGGCGTGCCGGGCAGGTACGACATGGTGAGAATATTCTTCGTGGTCAGATCTTCATGCAGCGCGGGCACACAGAACTCATCATAGGAGGCCAGCAGCTCGCCAAAGCGATGTAGATATTGGCCCTCACGCTGATAGTCCGCCTCTTCGTGGAGCTGCTCCTTCGCCTGGGCGAGCAGCGGCTTGAGGTCGACACCCTTGGGCGCCATGCCGGTCAGGCGAATGAGCGTTGCGACATTGTCGACATCGCTATCGATGCTTTCGCGCACGCCGGGATATTGGATTTTAATCGCCACATCGCGCCCGTCTTTCGTCTGGGCACGGTGCACTTGGCCGATGGAGGCCGCGGCGATCGGGGCCACGTCGAAGCGCAGAAATTTCTGCCGCCAGTTGCGGCCCCAATTGTCTTCCAGCACGCGGCGCAATTGTTGCGGCGGCATGGAATGCGCGGAATCTCGAAGCTTGGCCAGCATCTCGGCCAGCTCTGGCGGCACCACGTCGCCGGCGTCCATCGAGAGGATCTGCCCCAGCTTCATCGCGGCACCGCGGAGCTGTGACAATTGATCGCCCACCTTGGCGGCGTTCCCTGGCGTCATCAGAAGCTCGCGCAATTCTCGCCGTTCGCCTTTGGCGGCCGACCGCGCGCCTTCAACCAGCACATTGCCCGCAATGCTGCTCGCCAGCCCGCCAAAGCGGGTGAGCCGCGAGAGGCGACCTGAGGGCACAGCCACATGTTTCTCGTCATCCTGCGAGGCCATAGGGGGCAGTCTCCAAAAGCTTTGGTTCTTTATATAGGGGCAATCGGCCCTCGCGCCTCCGCAAAACGTGCAATGGTGCCGCGACTTGACGGCGCGAAACGCCGCGCCCCATGGAAGTCCTTGTGTTCGATATTTTGGTCACCGTCCTGCCGGTCTTCTTGGTTGTCAGCGCCGGCTATGCGGCGGTGCGCGGGGGTGTGTTTAAAGCCACCTTTGCCGATGGATTGATGGCGTTTTGCTTGAAATTCGCCATCCCCAGCTTGCTTTTCCGCGCGGTATCGACCCTCGATTTGGCGGCAACCTTCTCACCGCCGCTGTTGTTGAGTTTCTATACCGCCTCGACCATTTGCTTCGCTTTGAGCGTGATCGGCGCGCGAGTGGTTTTCAAACGCGACGCGCTCGACGCCATCGTCATCGGGTTTGCGGCACTCTTCTCCAATTGTTTCCTGCTTGGCATCCCGATCATGGAGCGGGCGTTCGGGGCTGATGCGCTGGCGCCGAACTTTGCGATCATCGCGATCCATTCGCCATATTGTTATCTGGTCGGGATCACCGCCATGGAAGTGACGCGGGCGGGCGGGCGAATTCGCCCCTCTACAGGGCAGGCGGTGCTCAAATCGATGTTCGGCAATCCGCTGATGATCGGTCTTGGCTTAGGCTTTATTGTCAATCTGGGCGGTATTGATGTGCCCGATGCGATCAGCGCGGCGGTGAACATGATGGCCGATGCAGCGCTGCCTGCCGCGCTTTTCGGCATGGGGGGCGTCCTCACCCAGTATCAGCTTCGCCGGTCCATCGGCGCGGCCAGCATGGTGGCCGGCTTATCCTTGATCCTGCACCCGCTACTGGCCTTGATTTTCGGCACACAGATTTTCGATCTGCCAAGGGATTTCCTCAACTCTGCCGTCGTGACGGCAGCCATGCCAACCGGCGCAAACGCGTTCATTTTCGCGACGCTCTACGGGCGAGCAACAGGTGCCGCGGCGAGCGCCGTCCTGTTGGCCACGGCGCTCTCGCCGATAACAGCGGGCTTTTGGCTGTACTTGCTAAAAAGCGTGCTCGCGCCTTAGTCAATATAATGCGTGCGCAGACGATCCGTGGCATTGGCATCGAGCCCGCCGGCGACGAGATAGTCGTCAATCGAGCCATGCGCTTCCAGGATCGAGTCGAGCGCCCAATCGATGTATTCCTCGCGAACGAGGAGCAACCGCTCCACCATCTCGAGGCTGGGCTTATGCCCAAAATCCCGATGGATCGCGTTCTGGATCAATGGCGCGGTGGCAAGAAGCCGTTTTGAATTCACTGAGCGCATAAAGTCTTCGCGCATGTCTTCGCGTGACACGCCTAAGAGATGCTGGATCAGCGCCACCATAATCCCTGTGCGGTCTTTCCCGGCGGTGCAGTGCACCAGCGCAGGGCCACCTTCTTCGGCCATTCTATTCATTACGCTGACGAAGAGCTTGTGATAGACAGGATTGTGCGGAAGGGTGGTGTTCAATTCCTTGTAGAAGGCGTCGATATCTTCAGGCGCCGCGTCCGGATTGGTCAGCAGCGCCACATGCGGCGCGCTTTCGTCCCGATTGGCGTTATGCGCCTGGATGCGGTCGGCATAATGCTCAGGCCACGGCGAGGCCTCCCGCTCACGCTCTACCGCATAGCGAAGATCGCCAATCACACGGAAATCATAGTCGAGCAGCGACTTCTTCTGGGCATCGCTCAACCGGGCCAGCTGTCCAGAACGGAAAAGCTGGCCGGTCTTCACCGTGCCGCCAAAGGAGGACGCATAGCCGCCGAAATCTCGGAAGTTCGTGACCCCCGTCTGCTCTTCATTCATGCGTGAGGATTACTCTTCATTGACGTACATGGAGCGCTTAGGGCGCGCCATGAGCCGTTCCACCATCGGGCGGAAGAATTCAAGCGGCTCGTGTTCATAGTTGGGATCGAACGCGGCTTGATCGTATTTCTCGCAGAATTCGGCCGTGTAATCGAAATAGGGATGATCGCGATATTGCTCGCGCAGATCTCTGTCGAGTCCGAGATAATGGAAGAAATAATAGCCCTGGAAGATGCCGTGATTGGCCACCATCCAGTGGTTCGCCTCTGAGACGAACGGCTTCAAAATCGCGGCCGCCACATCGGGATGGTTAAAGCTGCCCAGCGTATCGCCGATATCGTGAAGCAGGGCGCAAACAACATATTCCTCATCGCGGCCGTCACGGTGCGCGCGTGTTGCGGTTTGCAGCGAATGGGTCAGTCGATCGACCGGAAATCCGCCGAAATCGCCATCGAGCAAAGACAGATGCTCGAGCACACGGTCTGCTAGGCCCTTATTGAAGGCGACCGCCTGCGTCGCGATGATCGTCCAATCGTCTTGCGTCCCTTCGGTCATCGCGTTGAAGGTGGCGCGGGGGGCGTTTACGTTTCCATCGGCCATGGCGGCCTCTCCTCAGCGTTTTCGTGTTTCCGGTATGTTAGCCGGTGCACCCGCGCCTGTCCAATAGACCATACGCCCGCTTGTTTCGGCGCCAGTCTTGCATAACAGTAAGTTTGTTGCGTTTGCGTCCGGAGGTGTGATCCGTGTCATCACATGATCGTCCCATCGTTCCGATCCATTTCGGTTTTGACCTCGAACCAGAGTTGCCATTCCCCGACGCAGGGGCGGATGACGCGAATTGGAACACCATCCCTGACGCCTTTAAGAAGGCTGAGGCCTATCGGCCGCTGCTGGAAAAGGCGACGGGTCATCAAGTCAAATTCGGTTGGTATCCGCGCTTCGATCCGCAGTGCGAGGCGACTTATGGCGATGCGCGCACTATCGCCCATCGCTATCAGCGCGAGATTGCGGGCGTTGCCGACAAAGGGGACGAGATCGGCCTGCATATCCACGTGTTCGATCACGAGCCTGAAAGCGGCAAGCCCCGCATGAATTATGTCCGTCAGGATATGATTGATGAGGCGGTAGAAATGTCGCTGGATATCTACAAGTCTGAATACGGCCATATTCCGGATTCCGTCAGTATGGGGAACGGATATCTTGATGGCCATTGTCTTGACTTATTTGAGAAGGCGGGCGTGCCTTTCGATGTGACTTTGGAGATGGGGCTCCGTCGGCAACCTGTCGCGCGTCAGCATCCTGATTTTCCAAGCATGGGTGAACGCCCAGATACCATCCTTACACCCGAACGTCCCTATCGCCCCGCAAAGGATAACTTTCTGAAAGAGGCACAGGGGGCCAATGCGCGGAATCTCCACATCATTCCGCGCTCAAGCCATTATCGCCGGGATGTGGGCAGCCTCAACTATTGGAAATATGCGGCTTTCTCGACCGTGGCCAGTGCGGGGCGTCGCAGCGTGCCCCGGGCAACATTCCATCCGCATATCGACTATACAGGGAAAAACCTGCCTGGGCTGATTGATGAAACCGCAGGTCGGCTCGATCCGCCGAACTTTTTGCTGACGGCACGCAATTGCGGCCGCGGCGAGTTGATCGATGCGTTCTTCGACGCCTTTATCTCACTCAGTGACCGGTATGATTTCCGCTTCGTCTCGGTGCGCGAATTAGTCGAGATCACTTCGGAAAAACGCAAACAGGCGGCTTAATCGGGCGGCAGCATCCGCGCGAGGGTCTCGTGCCAATCGGCCTCGCGGGCGGGCTTGTCCCAGCGCAAGCGATTGATCCGTGGAAAGCGCATGGCAAGCCCTGATTTGTGGCGCGGCGAGCGGTTGAGGCCTTCAAAGGCGATTTCCAGTACCAAGCCTTGATCGGGAGTCGCCGTGACCGCGCGCACGGGGCCGAAGCGATCAACCGTGTTGTCACGGACATATTTGTCAATTTTCTTCAGCTCTTGGTCGGTGAAACCATGATAGGCTTTGCCCACGGGCACCAGTTCAAGACCGTCCTCCGCCTCCCGCCAAACGCCAAACGTGTAGTCGGAGTAAAAGCTTGACCGTTTGCCGTGGCCGCGCTGGGCATACATCAGCACGGCATCGACAAGGAAGGGCTCGCGCTTCCACTTCCACCACTCCCCCTTGGGTCGTCCGGGTACGTAGGGCGCTGAGGCCTTTTTCAGCATCAGCCCCTCGATCGCCTCTTCTGGCGGCTCGCCTCGCAGCGAGGCCAGACCGTCCCAATCCTCAAACGCAACAAAAGGGGAAAGGTCGAGCCTTGGCAGTTTGTGCGTCTCGACAATCTGTTCCAGCCGTGTGCGACGCGCCTTGAAAGGCTGTGTGCGGAGGTCGTCGCCCTCATGCCACAAAAGGTCATAGGCGCGGATAAAGGCGGGGTGAGATTTGAGTAGCTTCGGCGAAACTGTCTTCCGGTTCAGCCTTTGCTGCAGATCGTTGAAGGGCCGCACAGCATAGCCGCTCGCCGCATCAGCATCGTAGACCAGTAGTTCACCATCGACCGCGATGTCCACTGACAAGGCCTCAAGCACATCTGGAAAAGTATGCGAAATGTCATCGCCGGTGCGCGTGTAAAGCCGACACACATTATCTTCGCGCACGGCTTGCACGCGAATCCCGTCCCATTTCCACTCGGCCATCATCTCGGCGAGGTCGATCTTCTCTTTGTCCGTCTCATCGATGGGATGGGCGAGCATGACGGGCCGGAAGGGCGCTTTTGCGGCATTCTCCGGCTTCTTTGCGCGACCCTCGAGCCAGGCGAAAAGCTCTTCATACGGCGCCTCGAGGCCATGCCAGAGCTCTTCGATCTCTTGCACTTCCTTTTCGCCGAATTGGGCGAGGGCCAGCTTTACCAGGCGCGCCGCCACGCCGATGCGCAAGCCGCCGGTGATGAGTTTGATCAGCGCCCAGCGCCCCGGCGGATCGAGCGCGTCGAACCACTGCTCAACCAGCGCAGGCGCCTCGGCCCGGGTGGCGGCGTTTAGCGTGTCGATCACGTCATTCAGCGTGGGCTGCGCATTGGCGCCATGCTTTGCTGGCCAGATCAGCGAAACCGTCTCCGCCAAATCACCGACATAGTCGTAGGAGAGGTCAAAGAGTTCTGAGTCGATCCGCTCCTCGGTCAGCTTGCGGATCGTATTTGCTTTAACTGATTTGATCTCCAAGTCGCGCGTAATGGCCGCCACAGCCCATCCGCGCTCTGGGTCTGGTGTTTGGGAAAAGTATTCGCACAGCAGGCGGATCTTCGCATTGCGCGAAGGCGTGAAGATCAATCGGTCGAGCAGGGCGGCGAAACGATCCATGGCGTGGTCTCAGTCGTGCTCGTCTTCATAGCCAACCAGGCGGAGGGGTCGCGCGACGCGGCCCTCAAGCGCCGCCCACCGCACCAGGGCGTCTTCGCGGCCGTGGGTTACCCACAATTCGCCAGGGTCGACATCGCGCACCGTGTCCGTCAGCTCGGTCCAATCGGCATGGTCGGAGATGATCATGGGCAATTCCACCCCGCGCTGTTTTGCGCGTTGGCGCACCCGCATCCACCCGCTGGCAAAGGCAACGACCGGATCGGGGAAGCGGCGCGCCCAGGTGGTTTGAACAGCCGAGGGCGGACAAATAATGACTTCACCGGCGAAGTCCTGCTTCGTGCCCTGATCGTCTTTGAGGGTTGCGGGGCGAAGGGGTCCCAGCGGCACACCGAGCCGCTCATATAGATCGCACAACGTCTTCATCGCACCATGGATATAAATCGGCTTGTCATAGCCCGCTTCGCGCAGATGGCGGATGATCCGCTGCGCCTTGCCAAGGGCGTAGGCGCCGACAAGATGCGCGCGCTCAGGGAACCGCTCGAGCGAGGCGAGCAGCTTGCCGACTTCATCAGGGGTCGGCGGATGCTTGAACACCGGCAAGGCGAAGGTCGCCTCGGAGATAAAGATATCGCAAGGCACCACTTCGAATGGCGCGCAGGTGGGATCGGGTCGCCGCTTATAGTCGCCCGTGATCACCGCGCGCAGGCCGTCATACTCGATCACCGCCTGTGCCGAGCCAAGCACATGGCCCGCGGGGACGAGCCGGATGCTCACCCCATTGTGAGTAACGGTTTCGCCATAGGTCGAAGGTTGCCGCAGCTCGGTGAAGTCTTCGCCATAGCGCGCTGCCATGATCTCCAGGGTCTCAGGCGTCGCCAATACCGCGCCGTGGCCCGCCCGCGCGTGGTCGGCATGGCCATGGGTGATCACCGCGCGGTCCACGGCGGCGACGGGGTCGATATAAAAATCCCCAGGCGGACAATATAGCCCTTTTGGCGTGGGGTGGAGGAGGGCAGCGGGATCCATGCGTCATATATAGGCGCAGGGCCTCGCATGAAAACTTATCCTCATCGCCGCGGCCGCGCTTAGCGTCACAGGCGAAATCTCGCCGTGGAGCTCGTTTGCCCGTGCCGACTGAATATTCAGACCGTCTTTCCCTTGCTTACGTCCAAGCGGCGCAGGCGCAAAAACATGTTACCGTGAACGAGACGACCCGCGCCCTCGACGCGCTGGTGCACATGGCCGTGTTGGCGACGGATGTGACCGATCAACCGTCGAGCCCAACCCCGGGTGACGGTTATCTCTTGCTTGCGGCACCAACGGGCGCAGATTGGTCCGCCTTCGCCGTGAACGATGTCGTGATTTATCAAGACAATGCCTGGGTGGCGTACACCCCCACGGTGGGGATGACGGTATATGTCGCCGGTGAGGCGACCCATCGGGTGTGGGATGGCGCGACATGGGCACCGCTGGCCAATGGCGCTGCACCGGCGACGGCCGATCAATTTGGGGTTAATGCAAGCGCCGATGCGACGAACCGGCTGACGGTCAAATCGGATGCCGTTCTTTTCAGCCATGATGACGTCACCCCCGGCTCGGGCGATGTCCGTCACGTGCTGAACAAATCGGCGCAAGGCAACACGGCTTCCCTCGTTTTCCAAACAGGCTATTCAGGGCGCGCTGAGTTTGGTCTAGCGGGTACGGATGATTTTAGCATCAAGGTCAGCCCAGATGGCTCAACTTTCTATGATGGGCTTGTCATTGATGCCGCAACAGGCGCTGTCACCTTGCCAAACACGACCCCGGCGGTGGACACGAGCACTGTTGCGCAGATCGCGAGCGGCTTCACCTCGTCATTGAAGGCCGATCTCCTTGCCAATGGCGGCGTGGTTGGCGGTAATTTGGCACGCACCACGCAAGTCGTCCTGTGGAACCCGGCGGATAAGTTACAGCTTGTCAGCGCCAGCGATCGCAATGTCGTGGAGATCTTTGCCAGCGGCGCGGCGCTTGCCGCCGGCACCGTGTTCCAGCGGCTCTTTATGTCGCAAGGCGAGATCGCGGTGCTGACAGGCGTGCCGCAAGGCGCGGTGATCCAATCGACCGCCGGCGTTTATGGTGCCAGTGGCACATCCGATGGCCCCATGCCGCTGGGGCTTGAGGCGTTCGTCTCGACACGGTTTTTCTTCAACATGTTCCGCAATGGGGAGAACGGCAAAGGCCGGGTCTTCGTGGCGGCTGGCGCCGTCGCCGCAGATGTCGAGCTTTTATCAGGTGACGGACAAACGCAATTTGGAACGGCGTCAATAGAGCCCTTCGGCTTTGTCGAGTTTTCAACGCAAGTGAATGCTGAGCATCAGATCGTGGCGACCCAGCCTGTCTTTCTTGGGGTGGCGGCGAATGTGGGGGTTGAGCCTTTTGACATGCGCGTCATTCCGCCTCCAGCCTCCGAGCTGATCGGCTATATCAACGAAGCTAGAATTTCCGCCCTCTATCCAAATAC
Source organism: uncultured Caulobacterales bacterium (assembly GCA_964342585.1). Lineage (GTDB taxonomy): Bacteria > Pseudomonadota > Alphaproteobacteria > Caulobacterales > Parvularculaceae > Parvularcula. The sequence goes on from CAYFHK010000020.1 coordinate 30,466, forward strand.
CAGCGTCACTATCCATCAGCGTGATGGCACCACCAATACGGTGACCGTCAGCCCTGGTGCGCCCGTGAACATTGCGGAAAGCTTGCAAGATTATCGCCCCAATGGCGCGGTGATCTTGCGGGCCGATGGGCCGATCAGTTGTTTCTCTGGCGCGGATGGTGAGGGGGCTGAGGCGACGCCTCACTATCCGCTCTCGGCGCTATCGCAACGAGTGCCCATCCCCTTTGGTATACGGAACACTGGCCGTTCCGCGAATAACAGCCTCGCCATTGCCAGTCCCTATCAGGGGACGGCGCGGGTCTACACGGCGGCGGGCGTCCTGTTCGCCACCTTGCCGCTGTCCCGCTCAAGTGCCCCGGCAACACCGGCAGCGCAGCTTTTCCCGGTTGCGGCACTGTTGGGCCCCGATGCCAACGCCACCGTCGCGCTCACGGGCGATTTGGTGGGCGGCTATATCGAGGCGGATGTGCCGATTTACGTGGTCTGCAATTCAGGCGGCAATCAATTGCTCCTCACCGGCGGGGTCTTCACCCAAGGGGATGAAACGGCTTTGCCCGGCGTCACGCCCGAAGAAACGCGGGTAGAGGTGCGCCGCGATGATGCAGGGTCCTCCGCCGACGGCAGATCGATGCCGCCGGCGTCGAAAACTGGGTGCTGGCTTAGGCTTCGTCCGCAGGGATGAAGTCGAGCGCGACGCCATTGTTGCAATAGCGCTTGCCAGTGGGCTCTGGGCCGTCGTCAAAGACGTGGCCTTGGTGGCCCTCACAGCGGATACAGTGATATTCGGTCCGCGGAAGGACGAGCTTAAAGTCCCGCTTGAAGCCGAGTGCGTTGGGCAGCGGATCATAGAAGGACGGCCAGCCAGTGCCGGACTCGTATTTGGTCTCAGACGAGAAGAGCGGCAGGGCGCACCCTGCACAGACATAGGTGCCTTCGCGCTTTTCTTGGTTGAGCGGGGAAGAGCCCGGCCGCTCCGTGCCTTCTTTGCGCAGCACGCGGAACTCATCGGGGGTCAGCCGCTCGCGCCATTCGGCGCTGGATAGATTGGCCCAGTCGGTGTCTGTATCGCTGTCGGTCATTGTGTTGACGTCCTTTTCGTCACTGCCCGCCATGCCGCCGGAACAGGCAAGAAGCGTGATCGCGGAGCCGCCCAGCAAGACGGCGCGGCGGTGGGGGGTATGGGTGTTGGTCATCGTCATGCTCTCCTAAAACGATATGGGGTCAGCTTTTGATCCCTGCCACCAACAGGGCGGCCCATCCGGCCATCAGCAAAAGCCCGCCGATCGGGGTGATGGCGCCCAGCCATGTCGGTGCGCCCAGCGCCATCGCGTAAAGGGTGCCCGAGAACACCACGCTGCCGGCGGCAAAGAGACATCCCGCCACGACAACGGCCCCGGTCCTGCCTGAAAGCGCCACAGCGGCCAGCGCCGCTGTGTGGACGAGCAGGTACAGCGTTGCGGTTTCCCACCAGCCAAGGGCTTTGGGCGAGAGTCGTCCTTCC
>CAYFHK010000021.1:0-31451 GCA_964342585.1 uncultured Caulobacterales bacterium
CGCGCCGGACACGCCGATCAAAAACGGCGCGTCTTTACCCAAGGCTGCTGCCTCGGACGCGAGTCCGCAAACGATACCGATCGGCCCGCCAGCTACATCCCCCATGGCACGTCGCGCGAATTGCTCTCGATCAGGTTCTGATACCGCGCTACCGCCCAAAGCGGGAAAAAGGCCGCATACCCATGATATTTGAGGTAGAAGACCTTCGGGAAGCCGGTACCTGTGTAATAGGTTTCTTCCCAACGCGGACCGTCCTGATCCTTAGGGGCGGTCTCAAGATAAGCAACGCCGCGGGCCGTTTCCTCCGCGTCGAGCTCACCGGCTGACATCAGGCCGAGCAAAGCCCAAGCCGTTTGCGAGGCAGTTGAGCCTTCGGCATAGCCGCGGCGGCCTTTCTCGTAGGTCTCGAGGCCCTCGCCCCAGCCGCCATCCTCGCGCTGTTGCGATTTCAGCCATGTGACCGCTTTGCGCACCCAAGGTTCATTCATATCAACGCCGGCATTGCGGATTGCGACGAGAACCGACCACGTGCCATAGATATAGTTCGACCCCCAACGGCCAAACCACGAGCCGTCTTCCTCTTGCTCGCGCTTGATATAATCGATGGCGAGGCGAATCTCTTTCGCGTACCGATTTTTGTCCACCTGGGCGAGGCAACCAATGCATCGGGCCGTCACATCGACTGTGGGCGGATCGAGGAGCGCCCCGTGGTCAGCAAAGGGAATGGAGTTCAGATAAAAATGTTCGTTCTCCGGCTCAAACGCTCCCCAGCCGCCGGAGGAGGACTGCATTCCGGCAATCCATTCGCATGCCCGGTCGATGTTCATTTTATATTTCGGATCGCCCTGGCGGTGCATGGCCATCGCCACGACCGCAGTATCATCCACATCCGGATAATCGGGATTTTCGTATTGGAAAGCCCAGCCGCCGGGCCGCACATCGGGGCGGCGCACGGTCCAATCGCCATAGTGATCAAGGATCTGCTTACCCGCGAGCCAGTCAAGCATTGCCACCAGCCGCGGGTCATCGGTCTTCCCCGTTTCCAACAGGGCGTGGACGGAAAGACCCGTGTCCCACACCGGCGAGACGCAGGGCTGGAAATAGATCTGCTCATCGCGCTCAATCAACAAAAGCTCGATCGACTTGCGCGCGATCTGCATATGCGGGTCATCATCGGGATAGCCCAGCACCCGCATCATCATCACTGAATTGGCCATGGCGGGATAAATGGCCCCTAAGCCATCCTCACCATTCAAGTGCGAGATGGTGAAATCTTCAGCGCGTTTGATTGCCTTGCGACGGAGGGCGCCAGGCATGCCCGGCTCGATGAATCGCAAGACTTTATCCAGCCCCAGGAAGGCATCGCCCACGGCGGAGCCGGTCGGGTTGATTTGATAGACCTTTTGCTCTTCAGGCGGCACCACGAACAGTTCGCGAATGTTCGTGTTCGTCGGATTCTGCGCCTGCGCTTTTATTGCATAAAGGACGAGCAGCGGTGTAAGGACCGTGCGCGACCAATAGGCAATTTTCGACATGTGGAAGGGAAACCACTCGGGCAGCAGCATCACCTCGACCGGGATCACCGGCACACCGCGCCAAGGCACCTGACCGAACAGCGCCATGGTAATGCGGGTAAAGACATTGGCCTTTGCCGCACCACCGCGCGTCAGCACCCATTCCCGCGCTTTTTTCATATGCGGCGCGTCGATATCCTCGCCCGTGATCTTCAGCGCCCAATACGCTTTGATCGTCGCCGAGATATCGCCTGCGCCATGCTTGAACAGCGGCCATGAGCCATCTTCATTCTGCTCCGTGCGAAGATAGATGGCGATACGACTCTCTTTCTCCGCATCGATCTCCCCAAGGAAATGGCGGAGGAGAATGTACTCGGCGGGGATCGTCGTGTCCGCCTCAAGCTCGAAGACGAGATGCCCATCTTCGCGCTGCATTTCGTAAAGTTTTTCGACGCGCTCTTCGATCAGTGTGCGCCGGTCAAAATTAGTCTCGGTCGCGTCAAGTGCCATGACGTTTACTTTGCCCTATGCCGCTTTGAGTTTCTGCGTAGAATGATCAGCAATTGCCTGCCCTGCGAGCTGTGCCGCTGATTCGCCAGATCGCACGGCACCTTCGATGGTCGCCGGTAGCCCTGTGTCGGTTACGTCGCCTGCAAGGTATAAATTGGTGAGCGCCGTTTTGGCAGCGGGACGCTGTGCCACGGCCTCGGGCGTTTGCTCGAAGGTGGCGCGCTTCTCCCGCAATAGCCGTCCAGCTTGATAGACCGTGTCCGGCGGAAAATCGAAAACAGTTACGACCTCCCGCCATAGCGTTTCGAGCAGCTCATCGGGCCGTGCATCGGCGCCCTCGATATCCTGCGAACTCGAAACGGTGATGCTGATGACATCGCCATGGGGGAAGATCCATTGGCTGATCCCGCCAAGCACAGCCACGAGCGGCGGCAGGCCGGAAGCCAGCGCCGGATCGGGCAGCACGAAATGCGCGTTGAGGATCGCGGACTCTTTTAACGGCGGCGCGGCATCGGGGTAGAGCTCTTGCAGTCGCGCCGGCGGCACAGCGAGGATCACATCGTCGTCCGATCCGATCTCAACCGGGTCGCCTGCCGCAAAATCGAGGCGCGTGATCCGGTCGGCGTCGCGATCGAGCTGGGTGACGAGGCGATTGAACGCGACAGGCGTGCCGGCGGCGGCGATCTTCTCCACCGCTGGATCGACCAAGGCAGGCCCAAGCCCATTTGGCGCAAACATCGGGCGCGAACGGCGACCATCACGGAAGAAGGTCCGCACAAAGACGGCCCGTAAGAGCTCCGCGCTGGCGCGTTCAGGCGGTAAATTCATCACCGCAAGCGACATGGGTTCCCAAAACCGATCCCACACGGGCCCGCGCGCAGAAACCAGCTCAGCGATGGTTTTGCCTTTCGCGCCCACAAAGAGAGATGACGCGCCAGCGAGCTCGCCCAGGCCCACCCCTTTCGGCCTGCGCGACGCATCAAACGCCCAGAACGGGATCGGCCCATCATTGAGGTGCACGGACCATCGCTCGCCAGTGCGCAAATCCACAAAGGGATAGATGGCTTGCGGCGCCTGCACCAGCGCATCGGGCGCGCCGGCGCGCGCAAGGTAGCGCCTCACGCCATCATTGCCGGACAGCACCAGATGATTGCCGTTGTCGATTTGGCGGTCGAGCTTCTTGTCGAAGAAACTGCGGCAGCGCCCGCCAGCATGGCCTGCGCCTTCATAGACGCGCACGGCGCGCCCCTGCTCTATCGCCGTCAACGCAGCAGACAGGCCCGCAAGGCCCGCGCCAACAACATGGAGTATGCCCGTCATACCGTAGAACTGGTCAGCACCCGGCCTGGACCGGCCACCGCATATTTCAGACCACGAAGGAGTTTTGATCGTTTCGAGAGAAGCGGCTCGCCCGTGCCGCGCTGCCAATCAAGCGCTTCCATCCGGTCGAGATAGCCTTCGTAAGCGCCCATCATCAACAAGGCGGGGCGCAGCTTTGCGCGGCTATGTGCCGCCGCCAGACGCCGCGCCTCGTCATAATGGCGTCGCGCTTCGCTGCCAAGCTCACGGCAGAGTGCCGGCAGCGCGGGATGCCCTGGAATAGCGCTCACATCATCGATGGGTAGCCCATGGGCGGCCAGCACCTCGCGCGGCAAATAGAGCCTGCCAATCGCGGCGTCCTCTTCAATATCTCGGAGAATATTGGTGAGCTGGAAGGCGTCGGCTAACGACAGGGCAAAATGATCGGAGACGTCGCCGATCCAAGCGCCAAAAGTACGAATGGACATAATCCCAACAGACCCCGCCACACGACGTGTATAGGCGGCGAGTTGATCACGGCTTGGCGCCACGATCGGTCCGTGGGCATCCATTTCCATGCCCTCGATCATCAGGATGAACTCATCCTTCGGCAGACCATAGTCTTGCATCGGCCGAAGCAGTGCGTGGCCGATCGCGGATTGCGGTGCGCCTTGATAGAGGCGCTCGATTTCCGATCGCCACGCCGAAAGGGCCGCTTCCTTCTCCGGCATCGAGAAATCGCCGTCGGCGATGTCGTCCACCTGCCGACAGAAGGCATAGATAGCGCGCATGCCATCGCGGCGTGGTTTGGGCAGAATCGCCATCCCGGCGCCAAAGGACGTGCCCGATCGTGACGTGATTTCTGACGCGATGGCGATGGGATCACAGCCCGGCGCCATTTGCGATGGAAGCAGACACGACAAAGAAGGCACCATCACGCAGCCACCCGTTCTGTTGGCGCTTTATGCATAAAGCCCCGAACCGCGCCGGTCAGCCCTGCAACGGCAAAATCTGGTTTTGACAATGCCACACGGGTGGCCAGCGGATCGCCTTTGCGCAGCCGTTGCGCCAATCGTTTGGCCAAAGCGATGATGATCGCGCTCTCGGCGGCTAAGCGGCGGCTCTTGAGGCCCAACACAAGCCCCTCGGCCGTCTCATTCAGGCGTTCACATACGATGAGCAGCTCATCGATCACGTAGCGAAGCCCTGGTGTTTCTGCGTCGCCATCGAGCACGGTGACGGTCTCGCCTTTAGCCGCCAGCAGGCCTTGAGGCAGGTAGACCCGGTCGAGCGTCCGCCGGTCGTCACCGCAATCCTGTAAGTGATTGAGGATTTGCAGCGAAGTACATAGCGCGTCAGACGCGGTCCAAAGCGCAGGGTCTTCGCCGTGCAAATCAAGCAGGAACCGCCCCACGGGGTTGGCCGATAATTCACAATAGGCCAGCAGATCGTCGATGCTCTCATAGCGCAGCTTATCTGCGTCTTGCCGAAAGGCATCGAGCAGATCGACAGCGTGATCGGTGGTGACCCCATGCGCAGCCAACGCCTCGCGCAGTCGCGTGGGTTTGCTCAGCCCCTCTGCTTGGCCGAGGACCACAGCTTCGAACGCATCCAACCGGCGCTTTTTCTCTTCCGGCGATAAATGGCCCGCATCGGCGATGTCGTCGGCCGCCCGCGCAAACGCATAATAAGCCGCGATGGCAGGGCGGAGCTCAGCGGCAATCAGAAAAGAGCCGACCGGAAAATTCTCGTCGTCGGCATCCTTGCCGGACGAAGCCTCGATCTCGGCATCGCTGAAGATCACGCCCATGCTTCCCTATACAAGCCCCCGATGCGGTGCAGCAAGCCGCCGCACCCGTCAACCGCTGCCACACCCGGTTTGATGTTGCGCGCTTGCACCTCGCCCGGCGATCGCAGACAAGCGCGTCATGCTGATTCTCATCGCTGTGATTTCCTGCGCCGTCTGGCTCTACCTCACCTATGCGCACGGCGGCTTCTGGCGGGCCGATCAACATCTCGTGACGAGCCCTGAGCCGCCGCATTGGCCGAGCGTCGCGGTGGTGATTCCGGCGCGTAACGAGGCAGAGACCATCGCCACCGTCGTCAGCGCGCATATGGGCAGCGATTATCCCGGTGCGCTTTCGGTTTTCGTCGTCGATGATCAGTCAAGCGACGGCACCGGCGATTTGGCCGCAAAGGCTGGCAAGGCGGACAGCCACATCTCTTTGAACGTCATCCCCGGACGCCCCCTGCCAAAAGGGTGGAGCGGCAAGCTCTGGGCCATGGAAACCGGGCGTGAGGCGGTGCAGGCGGCGCCCGATCAGGCTGACTACGTCCTCTTTACCGACGCGGATATCGTTCACGCCCCTGACCTGCTCCGCCGGCTGGTGGCGCGGGCCGAGGATCAAAAGCTGGCCATGGTCTCTGTGATGGCGCAACTTGACGCGCGCGGGCTATGGGGCGGCTTGTTCATCCCCGCCTTCATTTTCTTCTTCCAGAAGCTCTATCCCTTCGCACGTGTGAATGATGTAGACAGCGAAACGGCGGGAGCCGCTGGCGGCGTCGTCCTGCTCAAAAGATCGGCCTTGGACGCGATCGGCGGTCTGGCGCCGATCAAAGGCGCACTGATCGATGACTGCACCCTGGCGCAAGCGGTAAAAACCAGCGGCGAGCGTCGACCGATCGAGCTCGTCTTCGCGGGCGAAGACGCGAAAAGCCTGCGGGACAACCGATCCTTCGACACGGTTCGGCAGATGGTGGCGCGCACGGCGTTCACCCAACTAGGCTACTCATGGGCAAAACTCATCGGCACCGTGATCGGCATGGCCTTGGTCTATCTGGCGGGGCCGATTTTGTTGCTCACCATGCCCCTCCACCGCGACGCCCTCGCCGGCCTCCTCGGTGCGATCGTCTGGGGCATGATGATTGCCGCCTTTGCGCCAACGCTTCGCCTTTATGGCAAACCGATCTGGCAGGGCGTCTTCTTGCCGCTGACGGCGCTCTTTTATACGGGGTTCACTGTCGATTCAGCGGTCAAGCATGCCACGGGCAAAGGCGGCGCATGGAAGGGGCGAACCTATCCGGCGACGGAAGGCTGAGAGATCAGCCCCTCCGCCGCAAGCCAGCCGAGACTGTCAAAAAGTGCGTCGTCGATCGTCCCCGGATGATATCCAAAGCTTTCGGATGCCTTGGCGTGACTGAAGCGAACGCGTCGCCGAGCAAGCCGCACCCCTGTTAAAGGCGCTTTTGGTGCGCGCCCGGTGAGATTGGAAACACCCGCCTCCACCATCGCCGTGGTCCAGGCGAGGCCGTAGGGGATCGCCATCTTGGGCGCGGCCTTCCCCGTCAGCGCTGCGACTTTCGCGGCAAGGTCGGCGAAGGCGATGTCCTCGCCGGTCAGAAGGTACCGCTCGCCCTTCACCCCGGTCGTCACGGCACGGAAAACCCCGTCAGCCACAGCACGCGCATCGACCATGTTCAGCATACAGTCGAGATAAGCGGGCAAGGCCCCCTTCGCCATATCGATCAGCATTTGCGTTGGCGGCGTGATGCGGCGGTCACCGGGCCCCACCGGAGATGACGGCAAGACAATCACCGCATCGAGCCCGGCGCGCACGAGATCGAGGACGCGAAGCTCCGCCTCCCGTTTGGATGCTGGGTAAGGCCCTAACAAGTCATCAGGCGCCAGCACGACCCCTTCATCAAGTGGCGTCGTTTCATCCGCGTTCTTGCCGATGAGTGTGGTATAGGATGAGACGTGCACCAGTCTTGCCCCGACATCCGCCGCGCATTGCGCGACGCGTCGCGTCCCATCGGCGTTGACGCGAAAGTAATCCCTCGGGTCGCGCGTCCAAAGATGCGCGATGGCGGCTGCGTGAACGATGACGTTTTTGCCACGCGCCGCCTCGGTAAGGCTTTCTGCATCGAGAATTGAGCCTTCGCGATGCGGCCACCTGGTTACGTTCGCTGGCGCAACATCAAACCCTGTGACCCGCCAGCCCGCATCGGCGAAGCGCGCACAGATATGCCCCCCTAAAAAGCCGGCCGCCCCCGTGACGAGGACTTCACCGGTCATGGCGCCGGTTTTTGGCAGACGAGAAGCCCCTCACCCCGAACCGAGCCGGCGAAGAGCATATTGCCTTTCAGCACACCGACCGTCGCACCAGAGAAGATCCGCCCATCGTCATCATCGTAGAGGGTAGCGATATTCCCCGTGCGCGGATTAACGGCAACGAGTAATGTCGGGGCCTGGTCTCGTTCCCCATAACGATACCGACCAAAGGCCAACAAATTCGGCTGCAGAGCCGCAACGATCCGCCCATCGCTGGTCTTTGTGAGGTTGTCGGGTGCCCCCGGCAGGTCAATCGGCGACCGTGTGTTGCGGCCCTGCGCGTTGACGACACGAATGAGCTTGCTGCGGGTTTCTGCCACCGCGACCACGCCGTCAGACAGCAGCACAACGCCATTGGCCAGGCCGAGGGAATCCGCGATGGTGCGCGCATTGCCTTCAACATCGAAGCGCAGAAGCCGAGCCTTCTTTGCGCCAAGCCGTTCATCGAGCGCCCAGCCTGGGCATTGCAGCCGGTCGAGCGTCACCCACAGCGCCTCGCCCGCAATCGCCACATCATTGGCAGCACAAAGATCCGTCTGTGAAGAGACCTTTTCTGGTGCCGTACCGAACGGCGCTGTCAGGTCATAGCGCATCACGGCGGGGTCGAGCGCATCGCCACTCTTGCCAAGCGGCCGGTTGACGAAAACGAGTTCATCGTCAGCAACATCAATGCCATGCGGGCGCAAACCGCCAGGGATGGTGGCGGGATCGATGACGCGCTGGGCGACAGCTTTGCCGGCGATGAGGTCTGCCACGGCAATGCGGTAAATGCCGCCGATCGGCGGGGTCTCTCCCCTCGAAAGCGCCGCGTCCACTTCAATCCGATCGTAAGCGGAGATAATCAGCGACTTGCCATCCGCGGACAATGCCAGATCTTCCGCGCCACTGATGACACCACCGCTGTCAGATACGGTCAGGGATTGGCGTTTGCACTGCGCGAGCTCGAACATGGGCTGTGCGGCCGCGCCGCCAGACAGCAGAATATTCGTCATCGCCACAATGGCGAGCACAAGGGCGAACAGGCCGCCAGAATTCAACACGCTACGCATCATACGGCCCTTGGTTGCGGCACGCCATATTGCCATTTCTCGAGCCAATGGCCCCAGGCGGATTGGACCTTGTCGACGGCTTCGGCATCGCCGCGAAAGGCATTTTTCTGATAACTTTTCACGCTGCTGAGATAGGCAGCGAAGGTCGGCTGTGCAGCGTCAAATCCGGGCAGCTCCAAGGCGTTGTAAATTTGCGCGATAGCCCCCAGCGGATCGCGGTCGAGGGTGTCGTAACCGATTTCCACAAAACCAGGCGCGCGCATCTCTCGCGTCTCTGCCTCAAAGGCGCGCATCATCCGGTCATAGACGCGCAAAATCGTCCCATCGATGTCCACATGGTCATAGGGCTGGAGCGCCATGACCTTCAGCAACTGCTGATAGAAATTCCGCATAGAGAGGAAAACGTCGAATGGGTCCCGGTGGATATGGATGAACTTCGCATTCGGGAATAGCCGCTTCAAATGGGCAGGCCGGCTCGTATAAACCGGGTTTTTGATCAGCAGCTGCTGGCCCTGTTGATGCGCGATCTTCCGCAAGAAAAGCGTGAACGCTTGTTCCCACTCGCGGACATCCTCTTCTGTTGCGTCATCGAAAAACAGTCCGCGGTCGACGAAAAAGTCGAAGCGCTTCGGAAAATAAATGCCGTGATAGAACGATAGCGGTGACATGTTCGCCACCGCGATCTCATCTTCCTGCGGCGATGTCGGTGTCACCGGGATGTTGTCGATATAGCGGCTATCGGGCAGCGCTTTCTCGAGAACACCATTCAGCGCACGGCCGAGATACAGCATGTCCCAGGGCATCCCCACGGCCGTCGGCGGCACATAGGAAAAATCGCCAAGGCTCATAATGTTATAAAGATGCGTCGTCCCCGACCGCCAATGGCCAAGGATGAAGATCGGCGGCGGCAAGTCTTCGGCGCGGGGCAACACCGCTTCGGCGCGCGCCTTCTCAAGCCAGGTGAACGGCGAGCGGCCCAGCACGGCAGCGCGAATACTCGCTAGGCGTGCGGGATCGATATCCCCGCCCGCTTCTTGCGTGACGCGGGACAGCGTTCGCCAGTCCGCCCCCGAAAGGGGATGCGCCATTGCGCCCTCCACCTGTTAGTCGCCTTTCCGAACGAGGGGGATAGCGAGGCCGCCCTTGCTTGAAAACCCGTCTTATCTTCGGCCCAAGCCCAGCGCCGTTTGGGCCTCGGGCACGAGGCGCCCGGACGCCGCATCGAACACGCCGAAATCTGCGGTGAGGCTCCAAACGCACCAACCGATTCCATGGGCCTCCGCCGCGTCCCGCACGGCTTCGAGATAGGCGTCGCGCCCCTCAGCGCCTTGGATGGCGCCGAACTCGCCCAAGAAGACCGGTCGATGGAAGCGCTGTTTCAGCGTGCGCGCGGTGTTCATGCGGGCTTTCACATCTTCGCGATCGCGGCTTTGTGGCCATGACCGTGTGACCTTTTGGATATCGGGCGGTGCCCAATGGGCCCCCTGATGGGTGAAGTCGAAGGGCGCATAGTCGTGAAAGGTGAGCACAGTGCGCTGGTCGCCGTGAAACCGCAGCGCCTTCAGTCCGTGGATGGTGGACCAATCGCCGCCGGTGACCATTATCCAGCGTTCGGGGTGGCGTTCTCTGATCCGCCGATGCGCCTGGGCTTGGAGCGCTTCGAGCGCCTTGCCCTCGAGGGGCGCGCGCGGCTCATTGATGAGTTCGAGAGCGAGGCGCGCATCGGCGGCGGCGAAGTGGTCGGCGATCTGCTGCCATATCGCCAAGAACTGCGGCGCGTAACGCTCGGGCTCGGCATAGAGCGGATCGAAATGATGGACGTTGAGCACCACCGCCAGATCCGCATCGAGAGCAGCGCCGACAACCTCCTGCACGCGGGCCAAATAGGCCGGGTCGATGGGAAAAGCAGGCGGCGGCCCGGTGTGGGTATCCCACCGAACCGGCAGCCTGATTGTGTTGAACCCTGCAGTGCGGAGAGCCGGGAAGACGCTGATATCGAGCGGGCCGCCCCACTCGCCCTCGCGCGGCGCCTCAAGCCGATTGCCGATATTGATGCAGCGCCGATCCGCCCAAAAAGCTTCGCCTTCGATTTTCAGGGTCTGGCGCAAATCCGCCACTGCCAAAACCGCGACGACCAGGATGGCCGTCGCGGCGATGCGCAGTTTAGCCAATGACGCGGCGGGCCTCATCACACACGGCCTGCGGCGTGATGCCGAAATGTTGATAAAGCTCTTTGTAAGGACCAGATGCGCCAAAGCCATTCATGCCGACGAAGCCGCCGCCATCACCGATCCAGCGGTGCCAGCCATCCACAACGCCTGCTTCCACAGCCACGCGAGGCGCTGTGCCCATCACACTGTTACGGTAATTCTGATCCTGCACCGCGAAGAGATCGAGGCAGGGGGCGGAAACCACCGCGGCTTTGATCCCTGCTTCCCCGAGCTGCGCTGCCGCGGACATGGCAATTTCAACCTCTGAACCGGTCGCGATCAACGTCACATCCCGCTCGCTATCTGGCTCTTGCAGGACATAGGCGCCCTTTGCGCTCAAGTTCTCCGGCGTGTGAGTCGTTCGGTAAGTTGGCAGGTTTTGCCGCGTAAGCGCCAAAATCGAGGGGGTCTTCTTCGACGTCAGCGCCAACTCCCATGCCTCAGCGGTCTCAACTGCATCCATCGGGCGGAAGATATTGAGGTTCGGGATCGCGCGAAGGGCGGCCAGATGCTCAACAGGTTGGTGCGTTGGGCCATCCTCACCAAGACCAATCGAGTCGTGCGTCATCACATAGACCACCGGCACTTGCATCAGCGCAGAGAGGCGAATGGCTGGCCGCGCATAGTCCGTGAACACCAGAAAGGTGCCGCCATAGGGCTGGAATCCGCCATGCAATGCGATGCCATTCATCGCCGCCGCCATGGCATGTTCACGCACGCCATAGTGGATGTAACGCCCACTGAAATTCTCTCTCGAGACAATGTCCAGTGTGCCAGTTTTGGTATTGTTAGATCCCGTCAAATCGGCGGAGCCGCCGACAGTGGTGTCGACAACCGCATTGATCGCCTCGAGCGCATTTTGCGACGCCTTCCGCGTGGCGACGGAAGGCGCGGACGCGCTCAATTCCTGCTTATGGCCGGTAACCGCGGCGTAGAGCGCCTCGGTATCGATGCCAGACAATTGACGATTGAACGCCTCGGCCTGGGCGCTCTCTTCATGCCGTTTCTCCCACTGAGACCGCGCCGTGACGCCGCGCTCTGCAATTTGCTGCCAAGCTTTTTTGACGTCATCAGGGATTTCAAATGGGCCGTGCTCCCAGCCGAGCTTTTCGCGCGCCGCTGAGATTTCTTCATCGCCAAGGGGCGCGCCGTGCACACCGCTCGTGCCTGATTTTGTCGGCGCGCCAAAGCCGATCACCGTCCGGCAAGCAATCATCGAAGGACGATCATCCGCATGCGCAGCTTCAAGCGCCCGCGCGATCGCTTCCCGATCATGACCATTGACGCTTGGCACCACATGCCAGCCCGCCGCCTCAAACCGCTTCACCTGGTTCATGGAGGTGGTCAGCGATGTCGGGCCGTCGATCGAAATCTCGTTATCGTCGAAAAGCACGATCAATCGGCCAAGGCCCAGATGCCCCGCCAAATCGATGGCCTCGTGGCTGATCCCTTCCATCAGGCACCCATCGCCGGCAAAGACATAGGTCATGTGGTCGACCAGCTCATCGCCGTGTCGGGCGTTCATCATGCGCTCAGCCAAGGCGAAGCCGACGGCATTGGCGAGGCCCTGCCCCAAAGGCCCGGTGGTGGTTTCGATCCCCGCCGCGTGACCATATTCGGGGTGGCCCGCCGTGCGCATGCCAATCTGCCGGAAATTCTTGATCTGCTCGATATCCATGTCGGCGAAACCGAGCAGGTGGTGAATGGCGTAAAGCAGCATCGACCCGTGGCCGACCGAGAGGATGAACCGGTCGCGATCCGCCCATTCGGGGGCCGATGGGTCAATTTTCATGTATCGGTTGAACAGCACCGTCGCGACATCAGCCATGCCCATAGGCATGCCGGGGTGACCTGAATTCGCCGCCTGCACAGCGTCCATGGTGAGCGCCCGGATGGCGTTCGCCATTTGCGGCTCAAGGTGGGTGTCAACGGAAGGCGGGTTCATCATGGCGGACGCTCGATCAATCAGCGGGAAGTAGTCCCCGGCTGTAAGCGGCCCCGGCCGAAAAATAAAGGTCGCTGCCGCCCTCTTCTCGCCTGCGTCAATCCATGCGGCAGGTGGGAAGCGATTAGGCATTTCATCACCGTCGTTTGCGATTTAATGTCTCGGGGAGGGATAAGAGAGACGAAGATGACGACGCCGCTCACGATCGAACCGCGCAATCTGCATTTCGGCCTTGGTGAAAAAGCGCCGCGCTATTGGCATGGCGAGGGCCCAGCCGTGACGCATTTTTATAATGCGCTGTCCCTCACTTTTCCCGCGGGCGAACGCTTCTTCATGGACTCGGTAAAGCATTACCGCGACCGCATCACGGACCCTAAACTGCAAGCCGACATCAAAGCGTTTCTCACCCAAGAGGCAATCCACAGCCGCGAGCACGCTGAGATGAACCGTGGCCTGACCGATCATGGCTACCCGGTCGAAGAGATTGAAGCCGATGAGGCGGCCGACCTTGATTTCGTGCGGAACGCGACGGGCCATAAACGCCAACTGGCCGTGACCTGTGCGCTCGAGCATTTCACGGCGATCCTTGCCAACCGGGTTTTGCAGGATCCGCGTTACCTCGCCGAGGCCAATCCGGCCTTCCGTCGGCTGTGGCGCTGGCACGCGCTTGAGGAAAGCGAACACAAGGCCGTTGCCTTCGACGTCTATCAATCGATCACTGGCGGCAAAGGCTATCGTCTGCGGTGCTGGATCATGGTGCTGGTGACCATCCGTGTGACGATGAAAATCAACGGCTATATCGCGCGTCTGATGAAGCATGACGGCCTGGGACGTGAGCAGAAGGCTTGGAAGCCGCTTCGCCGACACCTCTTTGGCCGTCGCGGCCTCCTGTTGAGCTGTCTTGGCGCGTATCTGTCCTACTTCCGGCCCGGTTTTCACCCCTGGGATCACGACAACGCAAAACTCGTCGACGCGGTTAGAGCCGAATTCGCTGAGACGGAAGCGCAGCCAGCGTAGTCGACCTGGGTTAGCCGCGCTTCGACGGTAAAATCGGACCGAAGGCCGTCAGCAAGTGGTAGAGCATGCTGGCGGGAACGTTTTCCGAGGTGGGCTGACCATTTGCGCTAAACCGGTCGACAAAGCTCCAATTTTCGCCCTGACTGAGATAGTCGCGCCACACGTCGCGTAGCACCGCCTCCGCCTTCCCCTGCGCGAAGACTTCTGGGTGATAGAGGCCAGCTCGAAACCGCTCTAATTGTGGCCAGAGGCGGCGATCGCCATCGATCCAACTGCCGTCAATAGCGAGCCGATTGCCGTAATATTGCCCCTGCTCCACTGTGCCGTGGCGCTCGGCAAAACGGATCAGACGGCGACGCCAACTGGCCGTGTCGCGGTCGATGTGGCCATCAAGGGCATAAAGAAGATACGCCCACTCCGCGCAATGACCTGGCTCTACAAAATCTTTGGACGCATCAGTGAGCGTAAAGTCTGTCTCCGTCACTTCGCGCAGGCTGCCGTTTTCCGGATCGAAGAAATGCTTCTCAAACAAAAGCGCAATGCGCTCAGACGCGGCAAGCGCGGCGGGCTCTCCTGTTGCCTCAAACCACGCCATAAAGGCTTCGAGCAAATGCATGTGCGGATTGGTGTGTTTTTCGCCGGGCGCAAGATCCGCTTCGGTGAAGCCGCCCTGCGCCTTGTCTTCGAAGACATCGAACAAGATCGAGAGCGCTTCGCCGCCAATTCGCTCCGCTGTCGGATGACCTAAGACAGCTGTCGCCTCGGCGGCGGCGAGCAAAACGAAAGCATGATCATAGAGGCTTCGCCGTGGGTCCTCGACCTTACCTTGTCCGGACAAAATATGCGCCCACCCGCCTATTGGGGATCGCGCCGGCCCGTCGAGATATTCAAGACCTTGTTCAATCAGCGCCGTGGCACGTCCATCGGCATCCCAGCCAAGACGCCGCGCGCGGGCGAAAGAAAAAATCTGACGCGGCGTCACGCGCCCTCGGCGTTGCGCATCGACAATCGGCTGCCCCTCGAAACTCAGTGCCTCAACAAAACCGCCCGATGCCGTATCCCACGCCGCACTCGCCCAAACGGGCAGCGATTTTTCAAAAAGCCAATCACCGACGGCCTGTCGCATGTCATCGCTGATCTGGTGAGCGTGAATGGAGGATTTTGCGATTTCAACAGCCGATTTGATGTCGGCCGTATTGGCCAATGGCGTTACCAAGACACCATCGCGCCCGGCAATGACCGCGATATCGTCCACATCTTTAACAACAACTTTCGGGCCGTCACTCCGCACCAGCGCGCCGTTCACATTCGACGCGACCACTGGCCCTTGCGTGAGGGTCTCGTTTTTGCCGGCTTTCAAGTCGTAAAGCGCGCGATGATCGCCTAAATCAGACCACCCCATATCGACGGGGACGATCGAAATATTCTTCGCCGCTTCGAGAACGGCGTAATCAATCGACTCTTCGCGCGTGGCCTTTAGCGCCTGGCGATCGAGAACGATCCTCTCACCAGTGTCTGTGACCGCCTTCCGCATGGGTTGGAGTATATCGCCCGCATGGGCTTCGAGCGCATCAAGCATTGTCTGGGCACGGAATAGAAAGATGCCAGCATTCCAGTAAAAGCCGCCCTCTGCGAGATAGCTCTCGGCTGTAGACAAGTCCGGTTTCTCGACAAATCGCTCAACGCCGCTCGGCGTTGTGCCCGTGCCTTTTGCTTTGATGTAGCCATACCCCGTCGCGGGATAGGTCGGCGTCACCCCGAAGGTCACGATGTCGCCATTCTCCGCAATCGACGCACCGGTTTGAATGGCGTCCGTGAAAGCATCGCGTCGCGCAATGTAATGGTCTGAGGGCAGGATCAGCAGCAAATCGTCTGCATCCGCAATAAGCGCCGCCGCAGCGATTGCTGGGGCCGAATTGCGCCCAATGGGCTCAAGAACGATTTGGCTTGAAGGGAGACACTCGCGAAGCATCGCGGCGTGTTTCAGCGATCCGACCGCCATAGGAGAATGAAACAGCAAGGGGTCATCCACCCGGCGTGCGGTCTCTTCGACCATTGTCCGTTCACTGTAGAGCCCCAAAAATTGCTTGGGCCGTTGCGGCGTGGAAAGCGGCCACAGCCTTGTGCCCGATCCGCCGCATAAAATGACTGGTCTTACCTTTGTCATTGCTGCTCAGCCCTCGCTCCGATGGAACAACACAATCTCCCCCGAATCACCGTCAACCGCAGCCCCTAAGCGGTGGGATGGCCCAGTGATGGGACACAGTCAATACGATGCGCAAGCCAAATCGCGGACGCAAGATAGGCCGATGACATCCTTAATTTCGGCGCGGACAACCTCAGCTTGTCGAATAGTAGAGCTCGATCTGACGATTTCGGGATCCACCATATTGGAAGCTGCGATAGGCCCGTCGGCTAATCCCGCTGAGCAGCGTGCCCGTCACGGGGGCATTCACGCGGCGCAACTCTTCGGCCGCCTTCTGCGCGGCGGATAGAGGCGTGCGACCCCAGCGTGTGACCAAAACGACGGATGAAACCTCGAGGGCGATCGCCAACGCGTCGGAAACGGCCAAAACGGGCGGGGAATCCACGACGATGACGTCGTATCTCGTGCTGACCTGAGAAAAGAGCCGACGGAGGCCCGGCTGGAGTTCAAGACGTTTAAGCGATCTGGCGTCGCGCGCCACTTTGGCGGCAGGCAGGATGTCTAGGCCCAACTCCTCGCTGCCGTAAAGCGCCTCATCGATACTCATTTCGTCAGCCAGGTAATCTGACAATCCGTGCTCAAATTGGTCGCCACTCAAGCGCATGGTGAGCGAGCGCCGATGCAGATCACCATCGATCAACAAAACGCGCAAACCGCTCTGTGCAGCTGCCTGCGCGAAAGAAATCGCAGACAGCGTTTTCCCCTCGCCGGGAAGTGGTGACGTAAACTGGACGATGAGAGCATTCGGCTTCACCAGGCTGCGCTGAGCCGTGCTTTGCGGCGTTTCTTCATCAAGCAGCGCTCGACGAATGGAGGCGGATTTCGAGGCCGTGTCGGCGTATCGTTGCCGCAGGATCACCAGAAGATTTCGAAAGACCTCGGCAAACCGCGAATTGGGGTTCTGATGAACTTTGAATTCAGGCTGCACACGACTGCCATCCGGCCCTCGACTGTTCGGATACAGCTTCGGCACGGCACTCAAGACGGGCAAGTCCGTCTCCCGCTCTAAGGCGTCTTCGCGGAAGACGGCATTGGCAAAAATCTCAGAGAGCATCACAGCCGCGGCGGCCAATACCGACGCGATGATCGTGATGACGAGCATATAGGCTTCACGGTTCGGACCCGCGGGCGACAGCGATATTTGCGCGGGCGATAATATCCGCGCCGTGGTCCCATAGAAGGATTCAAATGTCGTCGATTGCTGAAAGCGGCTCAGCAAATTCTCGTATAGTGTCCGAAGAGATTCCGCACGCGTCTCAAGTTGTGCAATTTGAACCTGCGCCTCGTTCTCGCGAACGCGGTCCGTCTGGAAATCTTGCCGGCTGGTTTCGAGGCTACGAATGCGCGCTTGAAGGACAGACTGTTGGTTTGTCAGATCAGAGATGTGGCGCTGAAGCTCGGCCTGGATTTGCTCGTTCACTGACGCAATTTCTGACCGAAGTTCAACAATTTCTGGGTGCCGCGGGCCGAGGCTGGTCGCCAGTTGGGCGAGGCTCGCACTCAGGTCCGTTCTGCGTTCACGCAGACCCTGCATCAGCGGCGAGTCGACCACGTCGGACGCGGCGGTGCCGTCCCCTGCCGCACGCGCCGCGTTATAGGCGCGAATTTGCGCGGAGATCGCCCGCAATTCCTCACGCGCATCGCTCAATGCGGTTTCAACGGCCACAAGTTGATTTTCCGTCGAGGTGCTGCCCTTTGCCAAAACGACCCCAGCCTCAGACTGATAATCCGCGACAGCGCGCTCGGCGGCTTCGACCTCCAGCCGCAACTCTTCAACACGGCTCTCAAGCCAAGCGTTTTCGTACTGCGCAACGGAGGTGCGCTCACCAACTTTTTCTGCCAGATAGGCCGATGCCACAGCGTTGGCGACGCGGGCCGCTTCAACAGCATTGCCTGCCGTGTACCGAACATTGATCGCAAAGGTGAGGCCTTCACGCTCGACCTCGAGATTTCTCGCCAAACGGGTGACTTTCGCCCTTTCCTCTTCCGGCAGGGCTGCGCCCAATGGATCTAAGATCTGCGCGATCGACGCATCATCGCTCAGCGCCACGCTGACCGGTGGCGTCGCCCCCGTTTCAGCCTCGACAGGCGCATCCGGATTCAAGGTTTGATAGGCGCGATAAAGGACGCGTGGCGATTTAATGATCCGCGTTTCTGTTTCAACTAATGTTGGGCTCGGGTCGCTGCGTTGTCCGATCTGCTCCCGCGCCAGCTCCGACGCGCTCGGATCGAGCAGGATCATAGCCGTCGAGGTGTAATAAGGGTTGAGCGTTTGGACGTACCAAAGCCCCGGCAACAGCGTCAAAATAAACACCGGGAAGAACACGTAGAACCGACGTGCAAAGACGGCGATCAACGCTTTAATGTCGTCGGCAAACGTCGTTGTCTGGATAACGCGGTTCAAGATGCCATCCCAAGTGATCAGTCGGTTATAGAGACAGTCTAAGCTGTACCCCAGTCATGTTCGAGGTAAAGCTCGCATTGATGACAGAGTCGTCAGCCTCCCGCTCAGTGAATGCATAATAGGCTGAGGCCCGCGCCCCGCGATTTATTAACCATTGCAAAGAGGCACGCGCGCGATACAGCTCATCTGTCCGATCGATGCCGGAAAACCGCTCAGACGTGACCTCACCGCCAGCAGAGAAGATCAAATTGCGGCGAAGCTCATGATCAACAGAGAGCCCAATGGTGGCTGCCGTCAAACTTGAGCTATCGACGAGATCCGCCCCCCGCTCGAGCTGAGACACGGTGAGGGTTGCCGTCGTGATCTGCGAAACAAACCAATCAAGTTCTGATCGCGCATAGATTCGTGTCAAATCTTCTTGGTTGGGGTCGGCGGTTTCGATGAAGATCGCACCGATATCGGCTTCAAGGGCGAGGTTGTCGGCGAGCACATAAATGGCGCCGATATACGGCACAATTTGCTGGGCATCGCGATCGACGCCGTCCGAAGAGGGACGATCAAAACTCCGCTGCGTGTACCGAACACCGCCGAGCAGCGTCAGATCTTGCCCGCTTGTCCAGCCTGTTTCGCCCGTGAATGTCAGCTCCGTTCGGTCACGGTCCGATCCCGGCAGAAAGCCGGGCTGGTCAGGATTGGCGACGGCGAAGGTGTCGAATGTCAGATCAAGCCGTTCAATTGAAGCGCCGAAAACGCGTCGTCCCGCCTCGTGGCGCCATTCAAGTGATGTCTCTTGAAGCTCAAACGTCAGTGGCTCTGCGCTTGAAGGCGCCGTGGCGTTTTCCCGCCCGATGACCTCTTTCGACTGTCGGTGCCGGGCGACGAGCGCATTAGAGGCAGGCAGCATGGCCGCGAGCTCAGCTTCGACACTCCATGTTTCGTAGTTTGCATCGCTGATGCTGCTGAAACGATGCGCGGTGTAATTGCCGGAAACCGAAAGCGATGTGTCGCTAAAGCTGCTGCTCGCCGAACCACCGCCCGAGAACACCGTCACGCCGCTGCCGATCGCATCGGTGTCACGCGCAAGGACGTTGGAGTCATAAGCGTGCTCGACACCGGCCGTTGGGGAAATGTTGAACGCACCGACGCTCACGCCAGGGGCCGCATATTCCGGTCGCGGGCGATCCGCCACCGCGACGTTCTTCACAGGGGTGAGGCTTTCAATGTCGACTTGCGCGGTGGCACTTAGCGGCATGATCGAGGCGCATCCGAGCGCCCAACCCGCCGCGGCGATCATCTGGTGCGAAACGCGACATCTGAACATAGCGGCACCCTCCCCCGCAGCCAATTAAAAGAGCCGCTCAGGAACCCGGATCGTGTCCCCCGGCTCAACAAGCATATTCGGCGTAACTTTGTAGAGCGTTTCGGCCTCGGCGCCGGCATGCTTCACCCACACTCGGTTCACATTGGCCCGATAGGTGAAGCCCTTGGCGCGTGCCACAGCGTTCACGATTGTAAGACCACTGCTGAATGGATACTCGCCCGGCGAGGCCACCTCTCCCATAATGTAGTATGGGCGGAACTCGACGACGTCGACAGAAACCCGCGGATCGCGCATTAGTTCGTCTTCGATCAATCTTGTCTTGATCGCGTTTTCCGCGTCTCTGGCCGTTCCCCCTGAAACAATAACGGAACCAGCAAGCGGCAAGGTGATGTCGCCGGCGCCGCTCACGCGGAAATCACCTGACATCTCGGTCTGCCCGAAGACATTCACGCGCAAAAGATCGTTCGCACCCAACGCATAGCCGGCCAAAATTTGGTCTTGCGAACGCAAAGTTGGTTCGGTTGCGTCGCCAAACTGCTCCTGAACGGAGGTGCACGCACCTAAGACACTCGAGAGAGAGCATAGCGCAATGATCAGCAGACCATGCGCATAGCGGCACCCGAAGCGAATATTCGAAACAACACCCATCACTTCAGAGCGAACCCTCGCCTCGATCAATGCCGCATGCCGATGAAACAGACATTGAATATTTTTTCGCAAACAGGGCGAGCGTCAAGTCCAGCACCGGCCACTCACTGCGCGCTCCATCGCTACCAGCGCGTCGCTTTTTTTGCAACTGCGAAGAACCCGCCACATCGCCTTTAGCCATGCGTGTTGACCTATAAAAGCAGGAAAGGTCGCCACGAACTGCGTCCGTTAAAAGATCAGGCGCATCAGCGCGTTAACCTTTGGACAAAAAGCGGTTGAAGGAACCCGCAACCGGCGCAGCAACCAGTCCTATGCGGACGGTTTTGTTATCGTC
The DNA here is from genome assembly GCA_964342585.1 of uncultured Caulobacterales bacterium. Classification (GTDB taxonomy): domain Bacteria; phylum Pseudomonadota; class Alphaproteobacteria; order Caulobacterales; family Parvularculaceae; genus Parvularcula. The sequence goes on from CAYFHK010000021.1 coordinate 20,569, forward strand.
GCCACCGACTTGATCGCCCTCGCATAGCCCTCAACGAAGCGTACTGGCGAAAGCTGGTCGAGCAGTCCGGCTCCATCGCCCATCGGGATTTCGCCATTCGCCGCGACACGCATCAGCAAGGCCAATGCCTCGACATCCCCCGGCGGGAAGTAGCTGCCGATGCCAAACCTCTTGAGGAGCGATATCGCACCGACCGGCGCATCCGCACATAGGATAGGACGCGCCGCCGCCACGGCTTCGACAAGGGCATATGAGAAGCCATCCATCCGCGATGTGTGCAGAAAAATGTCCGCGCCCCTATGAAAAGCATCAACGTCTTCGCGATACCCCCAAAATCTCACGCGAGACGGCAAGTCGATGGAGCGGACCAGTTCCTCCATCTCGGCCCGTAACGGCCCATCGCCAACGACCCATAATGTGGCCGTTTCCGGCATTAGGCCTTGCTGCACCGCATGACCGAATGCGCGGATGGCGGTTTCGGGATCTTTCCGAGGCGAAAGGGCGCCCACAAACAAAAACACCGGGCGCGACAACGGCAGCTCCATCAGCTCTTCAGTCTGGTGATCACCGCTCTTTACCGGCAACGCGTTGTACACCACATCAATCTTGTTTTCGGGGACGGCATAATGCGCCACCAAATCATCGCGGGCGATCTCACTGGGAACGATCACGCGATCAGCCGCGCGAAACGCTGCTGGCAGTTCGCGGTCGACCCGAACATCTTTATTCTGATCGTGGCTGGGTACCGCGCCGAGCCGAAGCACGATCGGCTTTCTGTATCCAAATCGCCTCAACGCCTTTGTGATATCGACGATCTCTGGCCGCGCGTCGATGAAGGCGACATCGCTTCGTACCATGATAAACGCTAATGCAACGAAGGTGTGCCATAGCCGCAATTGTTCGAGCACACGGCGCATTTTTCGCGTGACCGGCAGGGCACAGACCTCGACTCCGTCGCCAAACATGCGTCGCGCGCGCTCTACCTCCGAGGCTGGCACGATGATTTTGACCGCAAAACCCGCCGCACTAAGCCGGGGTAACAGGTCAGCATAGACTTTTGCTGCACCGCCCGTCGTCTCGTCCAAGCACGGCCTGAAGAAGGTGACCTTGGTCAACGCCATAAACCGCCTTTCACGATTTCGCTGATGCAGTTGGCACAACGCCGATGGACGACTTTAGACACTTCTTAGTTGACTGCTTCTGCAAACACCGTTGATTTGAGGGAAAAACAAAGTTCTCATATGCTCTTTGTGGAAACGAAGCCAGTGTTGGCTCTATATAGAGTCGCGGATAGCCCAGGATGGAGAGCAGTTTTCCCGCGTGGTGCTCAAAGACTTCGATCTCTCTTAGCATTAACTCGTTCCGCCACGCCTCTCCCCTTGTGGCCACCACACCTTTACCCAGAGCTGTGTTTTGGCTCTGCGTATATTTTGGAACGGCAAGCGCCTGCGAGGCGACCATCTTTTCGCTGAAGCGAAGCCCGATTGTATCGCAGATCAAACGCAACTTGGCTTCGGGCTCGGTCAACAAGTCTTCGTACCGAACCGTGAGGTTCACACAAGGGGTTCGTGAGGTTGCCGCAAAGGCTTGAGCGAGTTGAAGAGCCCACCAATCCGCGACCGCGGCAGCATGCGTTGGCCCCCAATCTACCTTCGCAAGAGAGAATGCGACGCCCCGTCCATCTCGAATGATGTGTACGGCAGACACATCAAAGTCGGACTGCTCAATGGTCGGCAGCATTGTGAAATGGCCAGGCGTCTGGTCGATCCAAACGCGCGGATCGGGTTTCCCACGAAGCGCCGCATACGACGCAACGATATGGCGAGGCGCGCAGCTAGCGAGTTGTTCGGCTGTCTTTGCCCGCGCATCGTCCCAGGGGTCAGCAGGATAATCCATTTCCCAAGTCTTGAAGCGCCAATGGCTTGCAATAAACCCATCGATGGCGTCTCGCGTTGCGGGGATCCTACCCTCCTGAACCTGAACAAGGAGTTCTGAGGCAAATTGTGCTTCGGGCGTCACAAATGCCTCGGGAGCGGCGCCGAGAACGTTGCCGAGCATCGTTGTGCCGCTTCGTGGACAGCCACCCACAATCACCCAACGTTTGATCACTGGCGGCTTTCCTCATTCACACACGTTTGGACGCGCCGCAACACAGCAAAAAGCCGGTCGTGGCTGTCGAATGGTCTGGCGCGGGCGCGCACAATCGCGACCTTCGCACTTGCAAAAAACATAGCCGCGTGTGCTTATCCGAACAAGCAGAAGAGCGCGTAAGCAGCTGCCGGATATTTGCTCGGCGCGCGGGTGTCCCATTGGGGCAGGATGAGGATCAAGGTGTCAAAACCTGAAAAGGCGGAAACAGGCAGTTTCGGCAAACGTATCGCGGGTGGCGCCGCCCTGGTGCTTGGCGCGCAAGCGGCGAAAATGGTCATCCGGATGACGCAGGTGATCCTTCTCGCCCGCTTGCTGACGCCTGAGGATTTGGGGCTCGTGGCGGCCGTCAGCCCGGTCCTCGCCTTCGTGGCCGTTTTTCAAAATGTCGGGCTTCAACAAGCGTTGATCCAGCGGGAAACCATCGATGACCGGCTGATCAACCAAGCCTTTTGGTTCTTGCTCCTCATCGGCGGCGGATCGATGATCTTTGTCATCGCGATCGCGCCCGGGGTTGCCCTTTTTTACGACGATGGGCGGATCACGGACATTGTTTTGGCACTTTCGCCTGTGGTGATGCTGCAAACTCTCGCATCGCTGCCCGGCGGCCTATTGGCCCGCGAGCTGAAATTCCGACACGTAACCGCCATCGACATCGTGAGCAGTGTCGTGATGTTGGTGTCAGGGGTTGGCGCAGCGCTGGCGGGCTTTGGATACTGGGCCTTGGTGATCGCGGAGAATTGTCGGGCGGGAGCGTTCTTCCTCGTCAGCGCGCTGTGTCACCCTTGGCGGCCGTTGCGCCCCGATTTTCGTATCGACCGTGGATTGTTCTCCTTCGGCGCCAATCTCACCGGCGCGAATTTCCTCAACTTCTTCAACCGAAATTTAGACAACGTCCTTATAGGGAAGGTCGAAGGCCCGGTTGCGCTCGGCTATTACGACCGTGCGTATAAGTTGCTTCTTTATCCGATCCGTAATGGGGTTCAGCCGCTCAATCGCGTTGCCGTTCCTGGGCTGAGTAGATTGCAAGCCGACCTGCCGCGGTTCAGGCGGGCCTACCTGAAGTTCGCGAGCGCAACGCTCCTCGCCATTCTGCCAGGGATCATCGCCGCCATCATCGCCACACGTGAAACGGTCCTCTTTCTTTTTGGAGAACAATGGCTGCCCGTGGTCCCGATATTCGCTCTGCTCGGCTTTGTTGCGCTTGTGCAGCCCCAACAAATGACAAATGCGTGGATCTTCATCGCGCTTGGGAAGACCAAACAGATGCTTCAGATGACCACCATTTATTCGGTGGTGATCGTCATGAGTTTCATCATTGGCGTCAGATGGGGCGCCATCGGCGTTGCGGGTGCTTACGCTTTGGTGAGCGTGGCCGGCCTGCCCTTCCGATGGTGGGTCGTTTCGCGAACCAGCCCGGTCACGTTCTGGGACAATGTCCAATTGCTTGCGCCCTTTGCCATTGGGCTCGCATTGAGTAGTATCGCGTACAACGCTGTTTTGGCGAGTGGAGTCACCACGCGCGTGTTTCCGCTTCTGCTGATTGCGCTAACGTTGTCGTATTCCATCACGCTGATCACCGCCCTCGGATTCAAGCCAACGCGAGACACCATGGCACTCGGGATGAGATCAGGGCTCAATGCTGTGGGAAGAATTCGCAATCCCGCGGCGAATTGACGATCCATCACGAGGCCTTTTCATGCGGATCCATATTTTTGAAATGGGTGACCCTAAAAAGCACCCCCTCAAAAAGCTTCGGCAGCTTCTGTTGCCGACCTATTGGTTCCCGGTGATTAACGCCCGCCGTGAATTGCGTGAAGCCGGTCTGCAAATCGAATTCTTCACCACTCTTAGTGATCAGATCACAGACTGCGACGTGCTGGTTCTCTGTTCGCGGAGCGTCGATCGCCATCTCCGGGGCGATGCAAGCGCAGAAGCCCGCCGGGCTCTGTGTGAACGCTTGCGCCCTAAGGCGAATAAACTTGTCTGGTTTGATCAGCGGGATAGCGCTGGGAATTGCCAATTCGAGGTGCTGCCCTTTGTCGATGCGTATTGGAAACGGTCGATTTACCAGGATCTCAAAAATTACAGTCGCACATTTCACGCTGAACGTATTTACGCTGATTACTACCACAAGAATTATGATGTCGAAGACGACGATACTGTCATCACTGAGGATGGCAACGCGCAATCGACAACCGACGATCTTGAACAGCTAGCATCAAAACTCCGTGTCGCGTGGGGCTGTGGCGCCGAATACCATTGGCCCAAATATCATGCGTGGGATGAGTATTTATACTACCGGAGCACCATCGCCAAACGGATGTTTGCCGGCGCGCCCGATGTGATGCCAAAGATCACCTCGCCCACGGCGACGCGAGAGATGGACGTCTCAGCGCTGTTCAATGAGAAGCGATACCGCTTGCGGACCGTCGGATACCAGCGCAAGCTCGGCGTCGAAGCAGCGAATAGTCTGCCAACGGACAAGAAAATCGTTGGCCGTGTTCCTGCCAAAGACTTCTACAACTGCCTCGCCGACTCGAAAATCACCGTCAGCGTCTTCGGCTGGGGTGAGGTGTGTTATCGCGAATATGAAGCGAGCTATGCTGGCGCCGCCATTACCATGGCGGACATGTCGCATATCAAAACCTACCCGGACTTTTATCGTCCTGACGAATTCTATGCACCGTTTGCGTGGGACTTTTCTGATTTCGGTGACGTGATCGAGACCCTTTTGTCGAAGCCCACCGAGCGGGTCGACATGGCGCAGCGCGCGCAAGACTTTTTATGTGCGCAGTGGACACCATCCGGTCGCCGCGCATTTGCGGCGCATGTGTCGGAAATCCTTCCCAAATGAGAATATCGCGCGTTGCTCAAAGAGGAAGTCTCGCGCAATCTAGTTGGAAAACGCTGCCTTAAATCGGCGTTCCAAACGCCGCTTTGCATAAGGTAAGCGGTTCCTTGATGCCCGCAATACGTCGTTCGTCGGCAACCAGCGACGACCACGGTCAGCATCGGCAACAATTTCATCAAGATGCGCATTCACCCAGCTGCGATCCAGTTTGTATACATACTGTGTCGCATTCGCCTCGGCGACAACCTCGTAATTGAATTTTTTCAAATACTCTGCAAACAACATACTGCAAATTGCATGCAGATCAGGCGGCAGCTTCTTTTTCCACTCAGCCTTTCTGGAGGGATCGAGCCTTTTCGACGTGCCTTTCTTCCACACCTCATTATCAGACCGGAGCTGGTCTGAGGTTTCAGCGAAGTGCAACATGGCGTTTTCATACTCTTCGCCAATGAAGTCGCAGATGCCCCTCAACGTCAACTCAGGGTTTTCAATGAGATCTTCGTACCTGACCGTATAGTGAAGAGGATCACTTTCAAGAAATGCATCGGACACATCGTACCACATCCGGCAATCATAGAGATTGACGAGCGGGTCATCGCTCGTATGCGGAAGTTTCGTCATCGAAACAGCGGAATCGCGAGGATCGCGAATAATCCGGATGATCGGCGCCTCTGGGAAATTCGCGCGGATTTCTCTCACGAATTTAAGATGGTTCGGCGTCTTCTCAATCCACCTTGGTTTGTTTTGTACGGACGAAAACTGAACAGTCAGCGACTCCAACATTGATTTGATTGAAGGCGGATGTTTCTCCAAATAGCTTTGGATATCCTCGCGCGAAAGCCCGTAAAGCTCCACAACCGGTTCGCCCACCAAGGTGAGTTGACAAATAGCATCGACCGCTTGTTCAGGCCAATGAGGATCGCGCAAGCAGTTGGCGAACTCTTTTTTCGATATCTTCTCGAAGAACTGCGTTTCTGGCCCACTCGCGAGCCTGGAGTGCGAGGAAAGCATTGCAGTTAGCAGTGTTGTCCCAGACCGCGGAAGTCCGACCAGGAACACCGGCACGCTCGGACGGCTCTCGGTAGACATGATCAGCTTCCTTCCCTGTGGATGGATCAAAGAGCGATCTTTACGACGTCAGCTTAGCACATGCGGCACTATACACTACGGACGATATTACCATCGCGATTTTTTACGGTCATCCCTGAAGTTTTCGAATAGAATAGAGGCACGTCAGAAGGAAACAGCAACACCGGCCGACTATTATATGTTGGCGCATCCTAAGATTAGCACCCTTGCGTCGCGTGAGCCACGGTTTCGCCGTCTTCCGCGAGCACACGTAAACTTAATGTCATGCACGCCGCCAACCATCGGATCGACCTTCGTATTCGATGCTGTTAGGGCCAAGGTGTGGATGTTTGGTGAGGGCTGAGGACGTGAAGATGACACAAACGACGGCACCTTCACCCAGAACCGTTCTCATCGCGACGAATGAAACGCATGTTTCGCCAGCACAGATCGAAGCCTATGAGCGGCTGGGTTTCCGGGTTTCAAAAGGCCTTGAGAAGCTGTTTCAAAGCGAACAACCATACGATGTCATTCATTTTTATTGGCCAGAAGAACTGACGGGTTGGAAAATTCCGACAACGGAGCAAATCGAAGAGATTCGCCAGCGCCTTGAAGTGCTCGCCTCCAGATCGCGTCTCATATGCGAAGTCCATAACATCGTTCCGCATGAAGATGGAAATGCCGCAGCGTTTACTGCACTGTTCGAAGCCTTTTACGAAACGATGCACCAAATAGGGCACTTCTCGGCATATTCGCACGAGGCGTTTGTCGAAAAATACCCAAGCGCCGCAAGCCGACAGCATATTGTCCATTCGCCATTTAATTATTTGATTGCATCGCAGCGACTGCCGAGCAGAGAGGAAGCACGCGCGGAGCTCCGATTATCCCCAGATGACTTTGCCATCTGCCTCACCGGGGAATTGCGAGACCCGAACGAATTCACTTTGGCCGTCAAGGGTTTCCAAAAGGCGACGGTCGGCAGCAAGAAGTGGTTGCCGGCCTTCCGATTGCGCCAGCTAAAGGGCCTCAAGGGATTTCATCGCATATTCGCGTACCGACGGATCCAATTCGAGACCGGCTTGCTGCCTGCACGTTATTCCATTCCGGACGAAAAGCTGCACACGCTCTTGCGCGCTGCCGATGCTTTGCTCATCCCGCGAATGCCGCCGCACCTGAATTCTGGGTTGCTTTATCTCGGTGTTGAATGCGGCACGCCGATAATTGCACCGGACTACGGTGCCTTTCGTGAGTATCTCGGCAATACCTCAAACGTTTTGTATAAAACGGGCGATGCCACTTCACTGGCTGCGGCGATAGAAACGATGGCATCGCGGAAGAGCGAGGAGATTTCGCAAGAGAACTCAGCCCTTGCCGCGACGTGGACTTGGGATCGCATCCTCTCTGCGCACGGCATTAAGAGCTTAGAGTTCAGCTGAGCCGACAGCGAAGTCGGCGCCGAGCATTTTTCGAGAAATTAGGCTACGTCGCCGCAGGCTCTAGGGGAAAATCAGCGCTTTTCCGCCAGGCAATCGTTTTTGCGATGCCTTCAGCCAAAGATGTTTTTGGCGAATAGCCCAAGAGCGACTTTGCGAGCGATATATCTGCCCACGTTCTTTCAACGTCGCCCTTTTGCATACCTAGGAAATCTTTCTTCGCCTCGATCCCGAGCGCTGTTTCCAAGAGACCAACAAGGGTCATTAGCTCTTCCGGCTGATCATTACCAAGATTGAAAACGCGGTGAAATCCATCCGCTTGCGTTGGTGGCAAGGCGGCAGCGGCGAGGATCCCATCGACGATATCGTCAATATAGGTGAAATCCCGCCCCATCTGGCCATTGTTGAAGATTTTGATCGTCTCACCGGCAAGCATGGCCTCGGTAAAAAGCCAATACGCCATATCCGGCCGCCCCCATGGTCCGTAAACGGTGAAAAACCTCAGACCCGTCTGCGGGAGTTGATAAAGCGTGGAGTAGCTCGTGGAGAGGCATTCGTCCGCTTTTTTGGTAGCGCCATAGAGCGATACCGGGGCATCCACACGATCCGCCTCGGAAAAGGGGGTTTTCTTGTTTGCGCCGTAAACAGATGAAGAGGAAGCGTAGACCAAGTGCCGTGGCTCAACTGCGCGCGCCAACTCTAAAATCGAAAGGTGCCCAAGCAAATTCGCGCGGGCATAAGCGAATGGGTTCGTGAGGGAATAGCGAACACCCGCCTGCGCCGCGAGATGGATAATCAGATCCGGCGCGAAGCTCTTACCCAAAGCGAGCACATCATCGGCTTCCGCAATATCAAGCTTTTTAAAGGTGAAGCCGTCCCGCCCCTCTAGCTGCGCCAAGCGAGCCTGTTTCAAGACCGGCGTATAGTAGTCATTGAGATTGTCGAGGCCGAGCACTTCATCGCCCCGGTCGAGAAGCCTTGTAGCGACATGGCTTCCGATGAAGCCAGCCGCGCCAGTGAGCAGAACGCGCGTCACGAAATCGCCTCAGCTGGGTCCAACAAATGCGTTTCGATTTGCGGGCGGCCAACGGAGCTATAGGTGAAGCCGGCACGCAGCATGCGCGCGGGGTCGTAAACGTTCCGCAGATCAACAATCGTTGGTGTCGCGAGCAACGTCTTTACACGGTCTAAATCGAGCGCCCGGTAGGATTCCCACTCTGTCAGGATCACACCGCAATCGGCACCCTCCAGCGCGTGGTATGGTCCATCGCAATAATGAATATCAGGGAGATGTTTCTTCGCCTCGGCCATGCCTTCGGGATCATGCGCACGAACGCTCGCGCCCGCCTCAATCAAGGCAGGAATCAGATCAAGGCTGGGGCTATCCCGCATATCATCCGTATTGGGTTTAAACGTTAGACCCAACACGGCAACGGTTTTGCCCGACAGCTCACCGCCCATCGCATCACGGACGCGGTCGATCAGAGCACGTTTGCGCCGCGCGTTGATTTCGACCACCTGCTCAACGATTTTGATGGGGCTGTTATACTGCTCCGCCGTGCGCACGAGAGCCAGCGTGTCTTTCGGGAAGCAAGAGCCACCATAGCCCGGCCCGGCGTGCAGAAATTTGCTGCCGATCCGACCATCAAGCCCAATGCCTTTGGCGACCTGCTGCACATTGGCGCCGACTTTCTCGCAGAGGTCAGAGATTTCGTTGATAAAGGTGATCTTCGTCGCCAAGAAGGCGTTGGCGGCATATTTGATCAGCTCGCTGGTGACGCGGTTCGTGAAGACCATCGGCGTTTCGTTGATGTAAAGCGGCCGATAAAGCTCGGACATCACGTCCTTCGCCTTCTCATCTCCGCATCCCACCACCACGCGGTCAGGACGTTTGAAATCGTCGATGGCCGCACCTTCCCGGAGAAATTCAGGGTTCGACGCCACCGAGAAATCGACCCCAACTTCGAGTTCGGGCCGGACACGTTTGATAATTGCCTCGACCTCTGCCCCCGTACCCACCGGCACCGTGGATTTGGTCACAACCACCGTATAGCCGTTGATATTCTGCGCGATTTCTTCGGCCGCCGCGTAGACATAGGACAAATCGGCGTGTCCATCGCCGCGCCGCGAGGGCGTACCGACAGCGATAAATACAGCATCTGACTCGGGCACCGCTTGCGCGAGGTCTTCGGTGAAGAAGAGCCGACCGGCGTCGACGTTCTTTTCCACCAGCGCTTTCAGCCCGGGCTCGTAAATCGGCATGATGCCGTCTTTCAAGCGGCTGATTTTGTCCGTGTCTTTGTCGACGCAGGTGACCGTGTGTCCGAAATCGGAGAAGCAGGCCCCCGAAACCAACCCCACATAGCCGGTTCCAATCATCGCAACGCGCATAGGGTACTCCTTCTCGCTCTATACGCTTCGTATTCTGCTGCGGTGCAAAATCAAGCGTCAATGCTGTCAGATCCGCACCATCTGCATTTTCACAAGCAGATGCGTTGCATTGGATCGCGCTCCGATCGGGAGCACTTTACGCTAAGCCCGCTGCAGCACTTCTGGGAAGGTTTCTGTCGCGCATTGATGCCAATTGAAGGCGTGGGCGCGCGCCAGTGCAGCTTCACCGAGTTTTGCCCGCAGGGTCTCATCGGTGGCGAGCGCTGCGGTGACGGTCGCTGCCGCGCCAATATCGCCCTCAGAAATAAGCGTCTCGCCCTCTCCCATCACCTCACCGATCCCGCCGACATCGAAGGCGACTGAGGGACAACGCTGCGCCGCAGCCTCGAGCAAGACGAGGCCGAACCCTTCGATCCGTTCTGAGAGCCGACGGGCGCAAAGGAAATGGCACGTCGATCGCGCATAGAGTTCCAACAGGTCGTTATGTGAGACGCGGCCTGGCATGACGAGGCTCACGCCAAGCGCGCTGGCCTGCGCACGCACGGTATCTGCGTAGGCGGGGATCTCGACACGACCCGCAAGGACCAACACGGGTTTTTTGACTGAAGCCAGCGCCGTGGCTTTGGCCACCAACTTCACGGCCTCCAGCTGCCCTTTGCGCGGCTCGATACGTCCGACGCAACAGAAAAGCGTCGTCTTCGGATCAAGAGCCGCGAGCTCTTCATTCTCAAATGCTCCGGGTGCGTCAGCAAACCAGGCCTCATCAACGCCCAAATAAGAGACGTGTCCCGGCCCGTCATCTCCTGACTTCGCTCGATAGAGATCAAGCGTGGCCTGGGAATTCGCGAGGATCCGATCAGCGCCCGCATAGGCTTTCCGCGCGAGCCAAAGGTCTGGACGATTTGAGGCGAGCTTGCTCACCTCGCTGCCATGGATCATCGCGCGATAGGCCCGCTGATGAAGCGGTTTGGTGACGTAGCAAGCCATCA
>CAYFHK010000022.1:0-30717 GCA_964342585.1 uncultured Caulobacterales bacterium
CTCCTCGAGTGTGACTGGTGAAGGGGCGCCCGCCGGTGGGAGCAAATGACATGGCCTATGATGGTCCCGACGGTAGCTTAGAGCCGCCGCAAAAGCTCTATGCAAAACGTGAAGCCGTGCACCCACAATTGGTGCACGGTAAGTACCGCTTTATGAAATGGATCGTGTTGTTCGGCACGCTCGGCTTTTACTATCTCATTCCCTGGCTGCGTTGGCCGCGCGCGCCGCATGAGCCGTCCCAAGCGGTTCTCGTCGATTTTGCTGGCGCTCGCCTTTATTTCTTCTCCATCGAGATTTGGCCGAACGAATTCTATCTCGTGACGGGACTGCTCGTTCTGTCGGCGCTGGCCTTGTTTTTCGTGACCTCCATCTGGGGCAGGCTCTGGTGCGGGTTCACCTGTCCGCAAACGGTCTGGACCGACCTTTATATTGCCGTGGAGCGGTTGGTTGAGGGGGACCGGAACAAGCGATTACAGCTCGCGAAGAAGCCATGGACTGCGGATAAGATCGTCAAAAAGGTCACGAAGCATTCGATCTGGTTACTGATCGCGGCACTGACTGGTGGTGCCTGGGTGCTTTATTTCCACGATGCCCCGACGGTCGTGAAAAACCTCTTTACAGGTGAGGCGCCTGCCAGCTCCTACATTTTTATCGCGGTGCTGACTTTCACCACCTATTCCTTGGCTGGACTAATGCGCGAACAGGTGTGCACCTATATGTGTCCTTGGCCGCGTATTCAGGGCGCGATGACCGACGATGAAACCTTCTCCGTCGGCTATTACAAAGAACGCGGTGAGCCGCGCGGCAAACATAAAAAGGGTGGCGACTGGTCAGGCCTCGGCGATTGCGTTGACTGCAATGCCTGCGTCACCGCCTGTCCGATGGGCATTGATATCCGAGATGGGGATCAGCTCGAATGCATCAATTGTGGGCTCTGTGTTGATGCCTGTGATGGCGTGATGAAGAAGGTCGGCTTACCGACCGGTCTGATCGCTTTTGGCAGCGACTATCGCACGGTGAAGGATCCTTCTGCACGGCGCCGATTCCCCAAACTCATTCGGGCCCGCACTGTGTTTTACGGGGCCGCCCTCGCCATCGTCTCCGTGCTTGTGTTGCTCGGCTTGGGGACTCGCGCGACGACGGATTTCGGCGTTGAGCGTGATCGTGCCCCGGCCTTTGTGAAATTGTCGGATGGGAGCATTCGCAATGGCATCACCGTGCGCGTTCTCAATAAGACGAGCGATCGGGCCGAGTATCGCGTCTTGGTCGATGGGCCGGAGACACTCACCGTCGAGGCGGTTGGCCGCGATGTGGTCGATGACACGATTGTGTTCAGCCTTCCGCCAGACCATCGAGCACAGATGCGGCTGCTGCTCACCTTGCCTCCTGAGGCGCTGCCCAATGAGGCGGTAAAAGTGCGACTGTTCGAAGCGTCGTCGGGCGATGTGATGGAGGCGGAGTTGGATTTCCTCCGCCCAGGCGCACCTTAGATCATAAGGATCAGTGGTTTGATTGCTATCAAGTCGGCCCGTTTCGTTGCCGCTATAAGGTGAGGACATCGAACAATGAAAGGTCGTAGCCATGGCTACCGGCGCGCCATCTCAATTCAGGCTTACTGGGCGACACGTCCTTTTCGCGTTGATTGGCTTTTTTGGCGTGATCATCGCCACGAACGCCGTGTTTCTAAAGTTCGCGCTCGAGAGCTTCCCTGGGGAAGAGACCGACATGTCCTATTATCAGGGGCTGAAATATAACGACGTCTTGGCCGATCAGGCCCGATTTGAAGAGTTAGGTTGGCGCATGGTTCTTGTGTCGGCGCCAACCGCGGATACGCGCGGCACGATCGATATCCGCCTGGTCACAGACAACGGCGACCCCATTTTCGATGCCGTTCTCAGCGGGCAGATCACCCGTCCCACCACAGGCCGAGAAGCCGCAAGCCTGACGTTTGAGCCTATCGGCGGTGCTGTCTACCGCAGCGAGATGGTCAGTCTTGCGCAAGGGGCGTGGGATCTGGACCTCGAAGCAAGAGACCAAGAAAGCGCAGCCGTTCAATTGTCGGCAAAGGCGCGTGTGGTGATCGAATGAGTGAGACAGCCCAAATCGGTTGTCCGTCTGGGCTGGCGCCGCCTGGTGCCCGCGACGGCGCGATAGATCCATCACCCTTCGTTCGTGCCCGGCGAAATAATGGCAAGTCTCTAGAGCTGGCTGTGACGGGGGCGCGCTGCGCAGGGTGTTTGGGCAAAATCGAACGTTCCGTCGGCGAACTGCCCGGCGTCACCTCTGCGCGGCTCAACCTGTCAACGGGCAAGCTCGCGGTAGAGTGGCAAGGCACATTGCCGCCTGCGCAAATCGTGATGACGCTGACAGAACTGGGCTATGGCGTGACGCCATACGATCCGACGCAGGCTGAAGAACAAGTTGATGAAGAGGGGCGGCGTCTACTACGCTGTCTTGCCGTTGCGGGTTTTGGCACGGCGAACATCATGCTGCTCTCCATCGCGGTTTGGGCAAGCACGGACGGTGAGATGGGCGAGGCGACGCGTCGCCTGATGCATCTCATCTCGGCGCTCATCGCTATCCCGACGGTTGCCTTTGCGGGGCGGCCGTTCTTTTCCTCCGCATGGGCAGCGTTGCGCAATCGGCGCGCGAATATGGACGTTCCGATCTCTTTGGCGATCTGCTTAGCCGTCGGTGTGTCGCTCTTCGAAACCTTTAATGGTGGACACGAAGCGTATTTCGACGCCGCGGTAATGTTGCCCTTCTTCTTGCTCATCGGCCGCTGGTTGGATCATTATCTGCGCAATCGCGCACGGTCGGCGGCACGGGACCTACTTGCGCTGCAAGCTGTGACGTCGACGCTGATCACTGCCGACGGTGGTGAGCAAGCCGTCGCGGCGCGCGATATTCGGCCTGGAGATCATTTGCGCCTTCGCCCAGGTGATCGCGTACCCGTAGATGCGACGATCCTCAACGGCACGTCGGACATCAATAATGCGCTGTTGACCGGGGAATCCGTTCCCGTTGTGACAGGGCCGGGCGAGACACTCTCCGCAGGCGCCATAAATCTCTCACAACCTTTAGAGATTCGGGCCAAAGCCGACGTGGCGAACTCCTTCGTGGCCGAGCTCATTCGTCTGGTGGAAATCGGCCAACAGGCGAAGGGGCGATTCACCGTTTTGGCGGACAAGGCGGCGCGGGCCTATGTGCCGATCGTGCATACGCTTGCGGCCTTTACGCTGCTCGGGTGGTGGGTGATCGGCGGTGACCTGCGCCCCGCGATCATGGCGGCCACCGCGACCCTCATCATTACGTGTCCGTGTGCGCTGGGCCTGGCCACGCCCGCTGTGCAGGTGGTGGCAACGGGCCAGCTTTTCCGACGACAGATCTTGGTGAAAAGCGGTGATGCCCTCGAACGCCTTGCGGCGATCAAGCATGTTGTCTTCGACAAAACCGGGACGCTGACGCGGGGTGAATTGGCATGGCAGAACCGTGAGGCCGTGTCCGATGAGGCACTATTGGCCCTCGGTGCCTTGGCGCGCGCGAGCCGTCACCCGGTGGCGAGAGCCATTGTTGGCACGCTCGGCGGCGGAGACTTGGCGCGCGACGTCACAGAGGTGCCAGGGAAGGGTGTCTCCGGATATGTCAACGGCACAAAAGTCTGGCTTGGCCGCGCCTCATTTTTGGGTATTACGGATGATTTGGATGAGCCTGTCGGGCCAACGGCGTGGTTTCGGGTTGGCGAGACCGGAAGCCCTATTCGGCTCGAATTCGCCGACGCCTTGCGCCCAGAGGCGGCATCGGTTGTCTCGGCGCTAAAGGGCTTGGGACTTCACGTCTCGATCCTTTCGGGCGATCGCGAGAGCACCGTCGCTACCATTGCCGAAGAGGCGGGCATCGATCATTGGCGCGCAGGTGTGAGCCCCGCGGAAAAGGCCGAGTTCGTGGCGGCGTTGGCCAAAGAGGGTCCCGTCGCCATGGTCGGTGACGGGATCAACGATGCGCCAGCCTTGGCCCATGCGAGCGTGTCTCTATCGCCGGGCTCGGCCGCCGATGCCGCGCAATCAGCGGCAGACTTCGTGTTCGGCGGGGATGACCTCTCAAAAATCGTCACGGCCTACCGTATGGCTGGTCGCACACGGATGTTTATCCTTCAAAACTTCGGTTTTGCCGCGCTCTACAATGCCGTTGCCGCGCCTCTTGCGATGGCGGGGTTTGTCACACCCTTGATCGCAGCGCTGGCGATGTCCGGGTCCTCCCTTGTTGTCACGCTCAATGCGTTGCGTCTTGGTCAGAAGAAAGTCTGAACGATGTCGGGAATTCTCCTTCTGATTCCGATCGCCTTGGGCCTGGGGTTGCTCGGTGTGGGCGCCTTTTTTTGGTCACTGCGAAATGGGCAATATGACGACCCAGACGGTGCCGCCGCGCGCATTCTCCTCGACGATGACCTTGATAATTGAATGATGCCTCGTCACACGTGCTAAATAATTCGCGTAAAAATTGAAGGTGAACGGAGTTTTCATTTGACCCATATCAAGGAAAACGAAATCGAAGCGATTATCTGCGTCACATAAAGTTTTCGCATAGAGGAGAACAAAAATGCGACGCATTCTGACAGCCAGTGTGGCGCTGCTCGCACTTGTGGGTCCCGCAGCAGCTGAGCAGGGGGATTTGCTTGTTCGCGGCCGGGTCATCGCCATCGTGCCGACGGAAGACACGTCCGCCGTTCTGCCAGCTTTCCCGACCGGTTCCGTGGACGTTGAGAACACGGTGGTGCCTGAGCTCGACTTCACATACTTTGTGAAAGATCAGTGGGCCGTCGAATTGATCCTCGCCACCAGCCCGCATGATTTGGTCGGCGCGGGCGCGCTCGAAGGGCTCGACGAAGTGGGCAAGGTCTGGGTGCTTCCCCCCACGCTCACCCTGCAATATCACTTCCGTCCCAATGCCCAAGTCCGTCCGTATGCGGGTGTGGGTGTGAATTATACGCTCTTTTACAATGAGAGCGCATCGAGCTCGCTGGAAGGCGCCATCGGCAATACCGGCATCGATCTTGATGACAGCTTCGGCGTCGCCTTCCAGGCGGGTGTCGATGTGGCGTTGAACGATAATTGGTTTGCCAACCTCGACGTCAAATATATCCAGATCGACACCGATGCGCGTCTGGCGACAGGGCCGGCAACGAATACGGTCGAGGTGGATCTTGACCCGGTCGTTGCCGGTATCGGGATTGGCCGTCGATTTTAAAAGGCCCTCGGCCTGCGAGTGCAGTAGAAAGGTATTCACGTGTACAAACAAATCTTTGAGCAAACGGTCGATCAGCTCCGCGCGGAAGGCCGGTACCGTGAGTTTGCCGAACTCGAGCGCCTCGCAGGCCAGTTCCCACGGGCACGTTATCACCATGGCGGCGGCGTGAAAGACGTCACCGTGTGGTGCTCCAACGATTATCTCGGCATGGCGCAGCATCCCAAAGTCGTTGCCGCCATGGTCGATGGCGCTGGCGCAAATGGAACTGGGGCAGGGGGCACACGAAATATCTCCGGCACCAACCATTCGATCGTCAGCCTTGAACGCGAATTGGCCGACCTTCACGGCAAAGAAGCGGCGTTGGTGTTTACGTCTGGCTACGTCTCAAACGATGCGACGTTGTCGACGCTCGGGAAATTGTTGCCAGGCTGCGTTTTCATTTCTGATGAGATGAACCACGCCTCGATGATCGAAGGGATCCGCCGCTCTGGCTGCCAGAAGAAAATCTTCCGCCACAATGATCTTGAAGACTTGGAGCGGTGTTTGGCTTCGCTGCCTTACGATGCGCCAAAGGTCATCGCGTTTGAAAGCGTCTATTCCATGGATGGAGATGTCGCGCCGATCGCTGAGATTTGTGCGCTCGCGCGCCAGTACAATGCGTTGACCTATCTCGATGAAGTTCACGCGGTTGGGATGTACGGCCCGCGCGGTGGCGGCATTACCGACCGTGAAGGCTGCGCAAATGAGGTCGATTTTATCGAGGGCACGCTTGCCAAAGCGTTCGGCACGCTGGGCGGCTATGTGACCGGTTCTGCGATCGCCATCGATGCGATCCGTTCGCATGCCTCGGGCTTCATTTTTACAACGGCGCTGCCGCCAGCGATCGCCGCTGCGGCGACCGCATCAATTCGTCATTTGAAGACATCCGGCTGCGAACGGTCACAGCAACAAATCCGTGTCAGCCAAACGCGCGCTGCGCTGGAAGCCCGCGGCATTCCGGTGATGCCATCACAAACGCATATCCTGCCAGTCTTTGTGGGTGACCCTGTGGCATGTAAAGCAGCAACGGATCTGCTTCTGTCAGAGCACGATATTTATATTCAGCCGATCAACTATCCGACGGTTGCCCGAGGGACAGAGCGATTGCGCATTACGCCGACGCCGCTGCACGATAGCCAGGCGATTGCACGGCTGGCCGATGCGCTGGATGCGGTGTGGCAGAAGCTGGGGCTTTCCCGTTGTGAAGAGGTTGCGCGCGCGCGGGTCGCCACCGCGGCCGTACCGCTGGTCATCCATCGCAGTGGCGGCTGAGACCAAAAGTGGTGATTAGGGCGACAACCCGCCTTTGGCCAGGTGAACACGATCGCCAGGGTCATTAATCCCAGTGCTGCGGCTGCGATATTGGGGGTTGCCCGCGCGCCGGGGATCGCCGTCAGTGCAGGAATGGTCCCGCCGAGAAGGTCACTGCGAAGATGGGAGAAATCGAAAAGGCTGCTTAATCGGGCAGCTGGTGTCGTCGTCGATATATTGTAAATTACTCGCCCGCTGCGTGGCTTGCGTCGTGGAGGTGTTTTGCGACTTCCGCCGCATACTGATCCTGCACATCGCGGAACGTGTCTGAAGGCTCATCGTAAGCGATCACACCGCCGGTTTTGATGTCGTAGACCCAGCCGTGGAGAGCAAGGGTCTTTTTCGCGAGACCTTTCGCCACGCTCGGGTGGGTTTTCAAGTGCTGTAGCTGCAGCACGACATTCCGCTCAAGGAGGACGCGCATGCGCTCTTTGTCGTCTCCCTGAGGCGCCAACTCTTCAGCCACAGCAACGGCTGCGGCCGAGTAGCCCAGCCATTTCCGCACATGCGGCAGGGTTTCCAAGCCATCAGGGTTGAGGGCGCCCTTCATCGCGCCGCATTCGGTGTGACCGCATACAACGATGTGCGGCACGTTCAGCACAGATACGGCAAACTCTATCGACGCCGTCATCCCGCCTGTGTGTTCAGTATGAGGCGGCACGATGTTGCCGGCATTGCGGCAGATAAATAGCTCACCCGGATCCGTTTGGGTGATCATCGCCGTTTCGACGCGCGAATCCGAGCAGGTGATAAACAATGCTTCGGGCGACTGCCCCTGACTCAAGCGTTCAAAAAGCTCTTTCTTTTGGGGGTACACTTCGTTTTGGAAGCGAACGACCCCCGCGGCGAAACGGGGCATAGAGTTTTCCTTTCATCGCGGCAGTTTTTTTCTACCGATCGAGAAGTTATCGTCCGCCCAACAGGCTTGAGACGGGTGGCGTGGTTCTTTGGCCATTGTCCCTTAAATGGTGCGCGGTTCATTGCGTACATAAAAAATGTGGAAGGAAATCCTTTCACAGGTGAGTAAAAAGCTGACCTCGCGTCTACGATGCGAACTCGTTTGAGTCTGCGTTCAACATGTTTGGCCGCATAGGACGGCGGCCCACATAAACTTTGCTCCGGTCTTCCCGCGCCTCAGATTAGCGCGATAGTTGCCCGCGGGCGCGGCTATTGATTTTGTCTATTATCGCCATTGCGACAATTGGTTGTACCCCGCGCGCGACCGAAGTTAACACCCTCGCAGACCGATGACGAGGCGCTTGCGCAAAGCGAGAGAGCGGCATGGTTCCGCATTTCGACTTTGATTCCAAACAAGTCTCGTCACGACGTCGAGCCTGAAATGGCTTTGGCGCAAAGCCTTTCGGCGCTTTGCCTGAGCCGCGCGATGGGCGGCGGTCGCCCTTCGCTTCTGTGTTGGTCGTTAATCGAGAATGGAATTCCACATGCAAAAAAATGCCAAAACGATCCTCCTTTCCACAGCCGGCGCCCTCGCGCTCACAGCCCTGGCCGCATGCTCCGGTGGCGACGTAGAAGAAGCCCCGGTTGTCACCGCCGAGAATGTCGAGACCCCTGCGTCAAAACCCTCGACAAAGCCGGCCGCAACGCAGATGGCGGCATCCGCGCGTGCGCCCGAAGCGGGCGAGCCCAAACCGAATTCATTCTGGTGGCCCGAAGTTGTCGACCTGACGCCGCTTCGCCAAAACGAGCGCATGGCCAGCCCCTATGGCGAAGATTTCGATTACGCCGCTGCGTTCTCCGAACTCAATCTTAAAGAGGTGAAGGCCGACATTGAAGCCCTGATGACCACCTCGCAAGACTGGTGGCCAGCAGACTACGGTCACTACGGACCATTTTTCATCCGCATGGCCTGGCACAGCGCAGGGACTTATCGCGTGAGCGACGGCCGCGGCGGCGCTGGCGGTGGTCAGCAACGCTTTGAACCGCTCAACAGCTGGCCCGATAACGCCAACCTCGACAAGGCACGCCGCCTCCTGTGGCCGGTGAAGCAGAAATATGGCGAAGCGCTGTCTTGGGCGGATCTTATGGTCCTCACTGGGAACGTCGCGCTCGAGTCCATGGGCTTTGAGACGTTTGGCTTCGCCGGTGGCCGTGAAGACGATTGGGAAGCTGAGCTTGTCTACTGGGGCCCTGAAACCGAAATGTTGGGCCGCGAGCGGTACAATGAAGATGGTTCGCTCAAAGAAGGCTTAGCGGCGTCCCAGATGGGGCTAATCTACGTGAACCCAGAAGGACCGAACGGCAATCCTGACCCGATCGCAGCGGCTGAACAAATTCGTCAAACCTTCGGCAACATGGCGATGAACGACGAAGAAACCGTCGCGCTGATCGCCGGTGGTCACACTTTCGGCAAGGCGCACGGCGCGGCGAGTGCGGATGAATGTCTTGATCGTGAGCCCGCCGCCATGGGTGTTGAGCGACAAGGCATGGGTTGGGACAATGAGTGCGGCACCGGGAAGGGCGCTGACACCATCACGAGTGGCCTTGAGGGCGCGTGGTCAGCCAACCCCACCGCGTGGACGACGCAATATCTCGACAACCTGTTTGCCTTCGAATGGGTGCAAACCCGCAGCCCCGCTGGCGCCATCCAATGGATCCCAAGCGATGAGGACGCTGCGCAAATGGTGCCCGACGCTTTTGACCCAACGAAGCGTCATGCGCCAATCATGTTCACCACGGACCTTTCGCTGAAAGAGGACCCTGCGTATCGTGAGATCTCGCTCCGCTTCCGCGATAACCCGGAAGAATTCGAGGATGCGTTCGCACGTGCGTGGTTCAAACTGACCCACCGCGATATGGGTCCACGGGCGCGCTATGTCGGCTCTGATGTGCCGTCAGAAGCATTGATCTGGCAGGACCCTGTTCCGCAGGCTGACTACACCTTGATTGATCAGGGTGACGCGGCCGCGCTGAAAGAGGATATCCTCAATTCTGGTCTCACCGTCCAAGAACTCGTGAAAACAGCGTGGGCGTCTGCCGCCAGCTTCCGCGACACCGATATGCGGGGCGGGGCGAACGGTGCGCGGATCCGCTTAGCGCCGCAAAAAGACTGGGCCGTGAACGAGCCAGACGAGCTCACAAACGTGCTGTCCACACTGGAGGAAATCCAGAGCTCTTTCAACGAGGCGCAGTCGGATGATGTGCGGGTATCGCTCGCTGATGTGATCGTGCTTGGCGGCGCTGCCGCGATCGAGAAAGCGGCGGCAGATGCCGGACATGACATCGAAGTCCCCTTCACGCCGGGGCGCACCGATGCAACGCAAGAGCAAACCGATGCGGATAGCTTCGAGCCGCTCGAGCTGACCGCAGACGGTTTCCGCAACTACCACGCGGGCGCGCATAACAAATCGCCTGCAGCGTTGTTGGTGGATCGAGCGGATATGCTTTCGCTGACGGTGTCTGAAATGACGGCGCTTGTCGGCGGGATGCGCTCGATAAGCGCCAATTACGGCGATACGGAGCACGGTGTGTTCACGGATAATCCGGGCACGCTGACCAACGACTTCTTCGTCAACCTGCTCGACATGAACACCGAATGGGCACCGGCTGGCGAGTATGTCTTTGAAGGGCGTGATCGGGCGACCGGCGATCTGAAGTGGACGGCGACCGAAGTCGACCTTGTCTTCGGGTCGAACGCCGAGCTTCGCGCGATGGCGGAAATGTACGCTTACGCTAATGCCGAGGACGATTTCGTGAATGATTTCGTTGACGCATGGACGAAGGTCATGACGCTTGATCGGTTCGACCGTTCGTAAGCGATCTGATCGATCAAAGATAAACGGCACGCTGATCGAAAGGTCAGCGTGCTTTTTTATGCGCTGGGTTTCGACCCTAGCGCACGCAAGACGAAGGTCAGCCAGTTCTCCAAGCTGACGTCATCGTCTTCGCTTTCCATCTCTGCCACGGCCAGGGGATGGCAAAACCTGATGCCGCTCGCATGAAGCGCGCGCGTCGCCCCTTCGACATCTTCGACATAGAATTCGCCACGCTCGATCCCGTATTCGATGATCTCACGTCCGATTTGCATCAGGCCCATTCTATAGGCGCGCACTTCTTCCCATCGCTCTTCGATGGCCACCGACACCATGTGGTGAACGCGCTGATGCTCTGTGAAGATGGTTCGATTGATGTTGAAGATCGTTTGATAAAAGGCACCAAGGCGCCCAGCAGCGGTTTCTTCCTTCGCAATTGCGGCCCGCGCCATGTCCAATTTGCCCGAAAGTTTCCGCTCAGCAATTGCCCGATTGATGACCGCTTTCGTGCCAAAGACGCGGTGTACATTTGAAGAGCTAAATCCGCACGCCCGTGCAATGTCTGCGACGGTGGTTTTGTCGTAGCCAATCTCGGTGAACAGCCGATCCGCATTGTCGAGGATGAGGGTGCGTGTTTCCTCTTCGGTGAGGTTCAATCTCGGCAACGGCAGGGCTCCTCTTGCTCGGTCGAAGCATGTACAGCGATTTTGAAAAATGCCTAGTGACAAAAAATGAATTTTGTCATATATAACTTCTGCGCGGCTGGTTCGCGAGCATCACAGGCAGACGCCAGAGGGAGAGAGCGGTGTTGAGATTTCTCAAAAAGGTAGGCCAGGGCGTCTTGTGGCTATTCGGTCTGGTCGCCATCGGTGCGATCGGTTTGGGGGCCGGGCAGACGATACTGGGCGCTCGCGCTGATGATGACATTGAAGCGCGACCATTGCCGGTCTCGGTTATCACCATTGCTTATCAGGACAGCTACCAACAGCGCCGGCTCTTTTCTGGGCGGGTGTCTGCGGCGCAGGTAGCGGATCTTGGCTTCCAAGTCGGTGGCGAAGTCGCCAACGTTTCGGTGGAGATTGGCGCCGTGGTTGAGAAGGGTGCAGCGCTTGCACGCCTTGATCCCACACGGATTGAATTGCGGGAGCGGGAGGCCGCCGCCCAATTGGCAGAGGCCAAGGCTCTGTCGGCGCGCGCTGCATCGAACCTCAGCCGAGTAGAAACGCTGATCGCCCAGGGCTTTGCCTCGGAGCAAGAACTCGACAATGTCGCGGCAGATGCAGAGGCCGCGCGGGAACGCGTGCGCTTGTTAGAGCGCTCACTTGCGCGGGCGCGGGAGGATCGTCAGGACACGACGCTACGCGCGCCCTTCGCGGGCTATGTTGTGCAGCGCTATGTCGATGCCGGCGCCACGGTCGCCGCTGGCCAGGCGGTGGTCCGCATCAATCAACAAGCCTCCCTCGACGCTGAGATTGGCGTGCCCGCAAACCTCGCGGCCACGATCGATATCGGTGACGAATTTACACTGCAAGCGGATGATCTGACGGCGCGTGCGCGCGTCGCCGGCGTGAGCGACGATATCGACCCGCAAACGCGAAGCCGAACAGTGCGCCTCGAGGTGATCGAGGACCCTGGATTGATCCCCGGCGGACTTGTCCGTCTTTCGCTTTCCCAAGAGCGGCAAGGCGTAGGCACCTGGGTGCCGCTCACAGCGCTACAGGAAGGATATCGCGGCCTTTGGTCCGTTTACGTCGTGGATGATGAAAGCGTCATCCGCCGGAAAGATATCGAGATCATCTCCCTCGCTGATGATCGCGCTTACGTCACCGGCACACTGGAAGATGGGGACCGCGTCGTGGCCACGTCGCCGTTTCGCTTTGTGCCGGGACAAAAAGTCGAAGTCATTCGCGAAGAGCCGGTCGCGCCTGTGATGGGCGCCGCGGCATCATCCTCGGCACGGTGAGGGCGCGTCATGAAAACGGTACTCTTTGATCGGCCACGCGCTCTGGCCATGGTGCTTCTGCTGATCGTTGTCGGCGGTGCCGCAGCGCTCATGACCATGCCGCAGCAGGAAGACCCGAAAATCCGGAACCGCGGCGCGGTGATCCTCACCAGCTTCCCCGGCGCGAGCGCCGAGCGCGTCGAACGCTTGGTCACGCAAAGGATCGAGGATCAACTCCGCGAGGTGGAGGAGGTGGACATTGTCCGCTCGACATCGCGGACCGGCCTTTCGTCTGTGTCAGTTGTTTTGCAAGAGAGCATCAACGAGACCGATCAAGCCTTCTCAAAGGTGCGCGACGCGCTGGCCGATGCCGTGCCGAATTTGCCCGATGGCGTCTCAGATCCGGTGTTCATCGATGATCGAGGTTATGCCTTCACCCTTCTTGCGGCTCTTGTTTGGGAAGCGGACAGTGCGCCCAACCCGCTGATTTTAAAGCGTAGTGCCGAAGAACTGCAATCGCGCCTGCGGAATGTACCGGGAACGGAATTCACTAGCGTTCAAGGGGTCGGTGAGGAAGAGATCACCGTCACGCTGCGCGCAGACCTGGCCCAGTCGTTGGGTGTTTCAGAAAACGACATCGCGCGAGCGCTCGGCGGTGCTGATGCGAAGGTCGCGGCCGGTCTGGTGTTTGGCGACGAAAACGAAATTGCCGTGGAGGTCCGCGGAGCGCTCGACTCGCTAGACCGCATTCGCGCCGTTCCCCTGCGCGAGGGCCGGAATGGCACGCAAGTGCGTATCGGCGATATCGCTGATGTGACGCGCGGCGTTGAGCGGCCGAGAGCAGAGCTTGCCATTATTGATGGAAAGCAGGCCATTGTTGTGGGCACACGGATCGACGACGGCTTGCGGGTTGGCCAATGGGCCGCGCGTGTACGGCAGGAGCTCGCGCTGTTCGAAGAGGATCTGTCCGACGGCATCGCCCTGAACATCATTTTCGATCAATCCGTTTATGCCAATGAACGGTTCGGGACGCTTCTCGTCAATTTGGGCGTCGGCGTCGCATTGGTGGTGAGCATTCTGTTTTTCACCTTGGGTCCGCGGGCCGCGTTGCTTGTCACATTCGCTATTCCGCTCACGACACTTTTGTCGCTGACGGTGATGAACTTCGTCGGCATCCCCATCCACCAAATGTCGATCACTGGACTGATCGTTGCGCTCGGCCTCCTTGTCGATGCTGCCATCGTCATGTGCGATGCAGTGGGCCGTGCGCGGCGCCGGGGTTTAGATTCGAGGGCCGCCGTCTCAGAAAGCGTGGGGCGCCTTTGGGTGCCGTTGCTGAGCTCAACCATCACCACTGTCCTCGCTTTTCTACCGATCACTTTGTTGATCGGAGGAGCGGGCGAGTTTGTCGGTCCCATTGCCGACAGCGTGATCATTGCCTTACTTTCCTCCTTTGTCCTTGCCGTCACGGTGATCGCTGCACTGGCCGGCATCTTCCTAAAGCCGGGGCAGGGCGACCGTTCGTCTTCGGGCGGGATCGAGCTTCCGTTCATCGGGCCTGCCTTTAAAGCGCTCCTGACACTGAGCCTTTCCGCGCCGCGATTGTCGATCCTAGCGGCGTTGGTTCCGCCGGTGTTGGGCTTCATCGGCGTGACAACGTTGCCAAGCCAATTCTTCCCCGCAGCGGACCGCGCGCAGTTCCACGTCCAATTGAGACTACCGCCGCAATCGAGCCTCGAAGAAACCCGCCAGGCCGCGATGGCGGCGGATGCGTTGATCGAGGCGCATGAGGCGGTCGAGGACGCCCATTGGTTCATCGGCAGCTCGGCGCCCGCTTTCTACTACAACCTGATGATGAACCAAGATGGGGCACGGAACTTTGCCGAAGCCATGGTGACCGCCCGCTCGCTCGCCGGCATCGAAGGCGTGATCGATGAACTACAAACAACGCTCTCGGAGGAACTGCCCGGCGTTCAAGTCAATGCACGCTTGCTCGTGCAGGGGCCGCCGACGCAGGCGCCGTTCGAACTACGCATCCAAGGCCGCGACCTGCAAGTGCTCAAAGAGCTTGGCGAGGAAGCACGTCTGATCCTTTCACAGATCCCCGAGGTCACCGTGTCGACTGCGTCCTTGTCCGGTGGCGAGCCAAAGCTCTGGGTGGAAGCCGACGAGGATGCCGCGAGCCTGGCGGGCTTTCCGCTGCGCGATGTGGCGGGCGGTCTTGCGGCAAAGCTTCAAGGCGTGCGCGGCGGCACGGTTATCGAAGGTGAAAGCGAAGTGCCCGTCATTGTTCGTCTCGATGATGAAGCACGGAATTCGATAGAGGAGGTCAGCTCTATCGCGCTGACCAGCGCAACGGAGCGCGCTATTGGTACGCCGATCCTCAGCCTGGGGAATTTGAGCCTCGACCCAAGCCCGGCCTCTATCACTCGATATGAGGGGGAACGGGTGAACACCATCCTCGCTTACGTTCGGCCCGACGCGCTGCCCAGTGCGGCGGTCGACGCTTTCCAGGTGGCGATTGCTGAGGGGCGCTTCGAGGTGCCCCCAGGCTACGACTACGCCTTCGGCGGAGACGCTGAGGCGCGGTCTGACGCGGTCGGCGCTTTATTGGCCTCGGTGGGCCTCATCACGGCAGCAGCCATTGCGGTCATTGTACTGACATTTGACAGTTTTCGCCTCGGTGCGATCGTGTTGATCGTCGCGGGCCTTTCCATGGGGCTTGGGATGTTGAGCCTCACCATTGGCGGCTACCCCTTTGGCTTCCAGCCGATCATCGCGCTCATGGGGTTGATGGGGGTGGCAATCAACGCAGCGATTATCATCATCGCGACGTTAAAGGCCAATCCCGAAGCGGTCGCCGGCGATAAGTTGGCCGTGCGTGATGGGGTGATGGAGACGTCGCGCCACATCACCTCGACGACACTGACGACATTTGCGGGCTTCTTGCCGCTCATTTTGTCCGAAGGCGGCTTCTGGCCGCCCTTCGCGACGGCGATTGCTGGCGGAGTTGTGCTCTCAACGGTGGTCTCATTCTTCTTTGTACCGCAGTGTTTCTTGCTGCTCACGCGTCAGCGGCCGGTCTCGGTGGCTGCTTCGAATGATCTGAAATTGGGGGAGCCAATCCATGCGCCTGCGTAACACCATTGCCGTCCTCCTCATCGGATTGCCCCAGCCCCTAGCGGCGCAGACGTCAGAGCTGCTCTCCGAGCTGACGACTTCAAATCCCGTCGTCCGTGCGGCACGGCAAGAAGCGGACGCGGCGCGAGCAGACCTTTGGGCCGCACGCGGACAGGCCTTGCCGCAATTGAGCGTAACCGCGCAAACTGGGAGGATCGAGGAAACGCTGCGCCTGCAAGGCCTCGCGACCGAGTTCTCTGGCACGCGCGATCCCTTGGGGGCCCAAGCCGCCATCGAACAGCCCTTGTTCACGTCGGGTCGGCTCGGTGGATCGATTTCAGCCGCAAAGGCCGAAGCGGATCGTGCCGAAAGTCTATTCGATGCGGTTCGGCAAGATATCACGCTTGAGGGGGCGACGGCCATCGCCGATGTCGTCCGTGATCGCGCTATCTTGAGCGAACGCGCGCTGAATGATGCGCTTGCGCGCGATCGCCTGGAGGAGACCAAGGCACGTATCGGCGCTGGGCTTGCGACGCAAACGGATCTTCGCCAAGCCGAAGCACGGGCGGCCCAAGCGGCCGCTGAGCTGGCCCTGGCCGAGAGCGCCTTGGCGCGAGCGCAGGCGGCGTTTGAGCAGCTGTTCGGTTTTGGCGCGCCCGCGGAGTTGAGCATGCCGCAATTCGGCAACGCATTACCTGAAAGCTTGGAGGATGCGCTGGCCCGCGCAAGAACGGCAAATCCCACCCTTTCAGCAAGCGAAGAGGCGGCGCGCTCGGCGCGGATGCTGGTCCGTGCGGAACGCGGACGATATCTACCCCAAGTGTCACTCAACGCCGCGGCGGCCTATGTCGAGAATGAGCGTTTTGGCGAGGCCTTGGGGGAGGCGGAGCAATACAGCGTGACCATCAATGGGCGTTGGGACTTGTTCAGTGGCGGATCAAATTTGGCCCGGACGCGCGCCGCAAAACGACGTGCTGCGGCCGCTGATGATCGCGCCCTCGACACCGACCGGCGTCTTCGTGAACAGACGATTTCGGCATGGAACGCGGTCGTCTCTGGCCAGGCGGTGGTGGCGGCTCGAGAGGCGCAGTCTACCGCCGCGGTCATCGCGGCAGAGGGGGTGGCTGCGGAATTTCGCAGCGGTCGCCGGACGCGTCTCGATGTTCTTGATGCTGATCGTGAAAAAGCGGACGCTGAAGTGGGTCTTATCGCCGCCGAGCGAGATTTAACGGTCGCGACCTTCACACTCGCCCGGCTCATTGGCGCGCTTTAGCGCCTCTCGGTGTCCCGCTTACGACGCCTCTTCAGTCGAGCAGGGCACGTTTCAATGCGCGTCGCCACCCTTTGCGCTCTTGCTTGTGCGTTGCGCTGTCGATGGAGGGGCTAAAGACCGTCTCATCGCCGCTCGCGAAGGATCCGCCGGTTGGTGGCAACAGCCCCGCGCCGATGCCCGCCAGCCGGGCCGCGCCGATGGCGGTGGTTTCCACATTTGCAGGACGAACGACATCGATCTGCGCCATGTCGGCCAAAAACTGCGCGAACCAATCATTGCGCGCCATGCCGCCATCAATCTTCAGGCGTGCCGCGCGGAAACCATCTTCTGCCATTGCCTCTAGGAGGTCAGCGGTCTGGTGGGCCGACGATTCAAGACCTGCACGAACAATATGGGCGTGAGTGGATCCGCGGCTTAGGCCACAGATAACGCCGCGCGCATCCGGCGCCCAGTGCGGGGCGCCAAGACCGGTAAAGGCGGGAACAAGGTATACGCCACCATTGTCTTCGACGGAGCTGGCAATATCTGCGGTCTCCGCCACGTCGCTGATGACCTGTAAGGAGTCGCGCAACCATTGCATCGTGGCCCCGGCCATCAGGATCGACCCTTCCAGCGCGTAGGTCCGCTCACCGCCTAACTGATATCCGATGGTGCTCAAAAGTTTGTTCTTTGAACGAACAACCTTCCGGCCCGTATTCGCGACGATGAAGGCACCGGTGCCATAGGTGCACTTCACGTCGCCTCGCTCAAACCCAGCCTGCCCGATCAGCGCCGACTGCTGATCGCCAGCGATCCCCGTGATGGGGAGGGCGGTACCGATCACATGTGGATCTGTGGTGCCAAATCGCCCCGCACTGTCGACGACCGTGGGAAGAATTTCGCGCGGCACACGGAAGATGTCGAGCAGATCATCGCTCCACGTGCCCGATTTCACGTCGAGGAGGGCGGTGCGACAGGCATTCGTGGCGTCCGTGATATGCGCGCGTCCGCCGGTCAGCCGCCAAATCAGGAAGCTGTCGACGGTGCCGAAGCAAAGCTCGCCTTTGGCCGCGCGGTCACGGGCGCCGTCGACCTGATCCAAGATCCAGGCGATTTTGGTGGCGGAGAAATAGGGATCGACAACAAGACCGCTGATTTGCGGCACCTTCTTTTTCGCTTTGGTCTTGTTTAGTTCAGCCGTGATCGATGCGGTGCGTCGGTCCTGCCAAACAATCGCATTGTGGATGGCTTTGCCCGTCGCGCGATCCCAGACGACAGTCGTCTCGCGTTGGTTGGTGATGCCCAGCGCGGCGACTTCGTGCCCATTCTCGGCGGCCGTTGCCAAGACCGAGCGAACGACCGAAACGACCGACGACCAGATTTCTTCGGGGTCGTGCTCAACCCAACCCGATTTCGGAAAATGCTGCGGGAAGGGCTCATTGGCTTCGGCGAGGGTTCGTCCCGCCAGATCGAAAAGAATAGCCCGGCTGGAAGTGGTGCCCTGATCAATCGTCAGGATTGTCTTGTTGTTTGACATATCAGTGCGTTTCCCTGTGGCGCGTCGCTTCGCCAACTCGCGATCTTATAGGGCTATGCTATAGGGCGCCAAGGCCCGTGGGCCCAAACGCACATATTTAAAGAGGGAATGTCAGCAATATGGCTGAATTCGATGTGGATGCGATCGTGATCGGCGGCGGCGTCATTGGCTTGGCAACCGGCTATGCCTTGGCGCGACGTGGCATCGTGCCGATCGTCGTTGAGCGGGAAAATGTGATTGGCCACGGCGTATCATCGCGAAACTCTGAAGTGATCCACGGGGGCCTCTACTATCCAACGGGATCGCTAAAGGCGCGGCTTTGCGTCGAGGGCCGTCGGGCGCTTTACGCGTTTGTGGAGAGCCATAACGTTCCGTATGCCAAATGCGGGAAGCTTGTCGTTGCGACCTCTGCGGATGAACATGAGCGGCTTGGGCAAATTCTCGATCAAGCGATTGCGAACGATGTCGAAGGCATGCGCCACGTCACCAAAGCCGAAGCGCTTGAGCGTGAGCCAGCGCTCTTCTGCACCGAGGCACTGCTGTCCCCTGAAAGCGGATTGCTCGACAGCCACAGCTATATGACGGCGCTGGTTGGGGAGATTGAAGATGTCGGCGGCAGCGTTGTGCTGCACACCCCTTTTGAAGGCGCAACGCCGCTGAATGGCGGTGGATTTGAGGTGCGCATTGGCGGCGCGGACCCGATGCAGCTTACGACGAAATCGCTCATCCTTGCCGGTGGGCTTCGGGCCGATGCGCTGGCGCGGGCGATTGAAGGTTTTCCGGCCGAGCAGATCCCGAAAATCTATTTCGGCAAGGGCAATTACTTCGCGCTGCTGGGGAAAGCGCCGTTCACGCACCTCATTTATCCGCTGCCGATCAAAGGGGCACTCGGCACCCACTACCGGCGCGACCTTGGCGGCCAGGCGCGCTTCGGCCCGGATCTGCATTTTGTCGAAGAAGAGAATTACGATGTGGTGACCGAGCGTCTGCCGCTGTTCTATGACACTATCCGCCGTTTTTGGCCCGATATCCCTGAAGGCTCGCTGGTCCCCGATTACACCGGCATTCGGCCGAAGATTCATGGCGAGGGGGAGCCGCAGCCCGATTTCCGGATTGAGGGCGAAGACGTCCACGGCCTCCCTGGGCTGGTGGCGATGTTCGGAATCGAAAGCCCTGGGCTCACCTCGTCTCTCGCGGTGGGCGAAGAGGCTGTGAACCGCCTTTTGGCGCGTGATTAATCATCACGCTGTCCCATATTGACGACGCCCGCGATCTCCCGCCACTTATAAAGAAAACAAATAGGGCGGATATCGCATGCGGGGCCATCTCTTCCTAGCCGTTCTTGGCGCGGCGCTTCTTTTATTGGGCGGCGGCCTTGCGCATAAAGTGCAAACGGCTGGCGGCATTCAAATAGAGGATGTGGGCATCCCCGTCAGCGACGGGAATGTTTTGGGCGGATACCTATATATCCCGCCGAATGCCACGCCTCAAACGCCTGCACCTGCAGTATTGGCCGTGCACGGATATATCAACTCTCGAGAGACGCAGAGCGCGTTCGCCATCGAGCTGTCGCGCCGCGGATACGTGGTGCTCGCGATTGACCAGAGCGGCCATGGCATGAGCACCAATGTCGCCTTCGCCGACGGCTTTGGCGGGCCCGCGGGCTTAATGTATTTGCAGAGCCTCGACTTTGTCGACGCGAGCCGGATTGGCCTCGAAGGACATTCGATGGGCGGTTGGACATCTCTCGCCGCGGCCATCACTTTCAAGGACGCATATCGGTCGGTCGCCCTGGTTGGTTCCTCCACTGGCGCGCCTTACGCCGCCCCCGGCACGCCAGAATGGCCACGCAATTTGGCTGTCGTTTTCACGACCTTTGACGAGTTTGGCCCCCTGATGTGGGGCGTCGAAAAGTCGGCCAAAGTCGCCCAAAGTGAAAAGCTGCAAGCTGTGTTCGGCGTTACCGAACCCGTTGAGCCGGGCCGAATTTACGGCAGCATTGAAGAGGGGACCGCGCGACGGTTGACCCAGCCGGTGACGACGCACCCCGGGGCGCATTTGTCCTTTGCGGCAACGGCCGACGTTATCGATTGGATGGACGAGACGCTGGGCCAGCCGAAGGGACCGGGGCCAGATGACCAAATTTGGCAGTGGAAAGAGGTGGGCACATTCGTCGCGCTCACCGGTGGGGTTTTCCTTCTCATCGGCAGCTTTGGCGCGGTGGCGAGTGTCTTTGGCACCGCGACGGATCGTTCAACCTCGATTGCGCCTGTTCGGGGGGCGGGCAGATGGGTGCGCCTTGGTGCGGCGATTGCTGTTCCGGCCCTGACATACTTCCCGCTGACGACCCTGGGCGCCCGTTTCGCGGGCAATGCTGTTTTCTCCCAAAACATCACCACACAGATTGTCGCCTGGGCCCTCGGCAACGGTGCATTTGCGCTCATCGGCTTGTTGTTGCGCCGCCGGTTTGCCGTCAGCTTCCCCATCGGTGGGGTGATCGCCGCCGTCGTCGCCGTCGCTGTGTTGTTTGTTGGCGTCGTGATTTCTGATGTGCTTTTCCAAACCGATCTGCGGTTCTGGGTCGTCGCCTTGAAACCTATGGGCACCCATCACTGGCCGGCATTTTTCGCCTATCTTCTGCCGTTTATTGCTTTCTTCTATTTCTCGCACGCCGCCATGGCGCATAGCTTGATCAATGGCGCGCGTGTGCCGCAGTTGACGGCCTGGCTCGCCTCAGCAGGCGGGATGACAGCGCTCATCGCTGGTCTCTATGCGTATCTTTTCGTTGTTGGAAAGCTGCCAGGCTTTGCCAACCCGCTCTTCTCGATCGTCGGCATTCAATTCGTCCCGATCCTGACCATCACGGGCATTCTTGCGGCGATTTCGTATCGGCGCACGGGGGCAGCTTTCCCAGGGGCGCTGGCATCAGGGCTTTTCGTCACGTGGTATGTGGTCGCCGGTCAGGCAACCCACGCTTAGGCTGAGCAGCTGGCCCCGCCAAGCACGCAAAACCGCGAGCAGTGCGGATGGTTCAGGTGCACATCTTGGCTCGCCTCTTTGAGGGTCGCGCCCATATCAAATTGCGGGTCGTAGGGGAGTAGAGTGCACGCGGCCACGCGCGGTGTCGGCTCGCCCTTCCGCTTCACCACCATTCGGCTCGATGAGCACATCACCGCCGACTTCGGCAGATCCAAAATATTCCAGCAATTCTCAGTAATTTCTGGCGTATCAAGCTGGGCATCCATTTCGGGGAAGAGGACGAGATGCTCTGGGTTCGTCACATCAATGCTGTCGATCCCAAGGTCCGACAGCAACGCCGCATAACCGTCGCGCGCGGCCGCCTCGGTCTCGTTTTCGAGCTGACGCCCCGCGATCGCGACCTGAAAACCATTTGTGTACAGCCACTTCAGCCCGTCGAGCGCCTTGTCCCAGGTGTCCGCGCCGCGTTCTGCTTCATGAGCAGTTTGGGTGTGATGGTCGAGACTGACGCGCATCACCAGCTGGCCGGCGTGTTCTCGGACGATGTCTTGCAGCGCCGCATCAAACCGGCGCATGGGGCGCATGGCATTCGTCAGGATCAATACGTCGAACCCGCGCGCCAGCGTCTCGCGCAAAATCGGCACCATGTCGCGGTTCATAAACGGCTCGCCACCGGTGAAACCGATCACGCGCGTCGTCATCTTCTCGCGCTCGATTTCATCGAGATAAGCGACGACTTCTTCCGTTGTCAGATAAACGAGCGCATCATTTGTCGGCGAGCTTTCGATATAGCAGGTTGCGCACGCCAAGTTGCAGAGGGTGCCGGTGTTAAACCAGAGCGTATCTAAGGACTGGAGCGGCACGAAGCCGCGCACCTCTCCGTCTTTCGTGATTTGCGGATGCTCGAACTTCCCAGGCGCCAACTCGGCACCGGCGCGGCGGAAGGGAGAATTTTCAGGTTGAGGAAAAGCGACCATACCCTCGTTTTCGCGTCTGCGACGCTTCACGTTACAATTCGAGTGTAACGCCCTACGATATTTTGCGAAATAACACACATCGCGCAGCGCCAAAGAGCAGGAAATCGCATGAACATTGAGAACGTCCGCAACTATTACGGTCAGATCCTGCAAGGCAGCCAAGATCTGCGGACCGATGCGTGCTGCACGACGGAGGCGCCGCCGCTGGCGATCCGGCGCGCGATGGCGAATGTCCACGAAGAAGTGACGTCACGGTACTATGGGTGCGGTTTGGTCGCACCCGAAGCGTTGGAAGGGCTCTCGGTGCTCGATCTGGGTTCGGGCAGCGGGCAAGATGCTTACGTTCTGTCTCAGCTGGTGGGGCCAAAGGGCCGCGTCGTCGGCGTTGATACAACGCCAGAGCAACTCGAGATCGCCAATCGCTACCGCGACTGGCACGCCGAGCGTTTCGGCTATGCCAATGTCGAATTCTTAGAGGGGGATATTGAGCGCCTCGGCGATCTCAATCTCGACCCTTCGAGTTTTGATCTCATCGTTTCCAACTGCGTGATCAATTTGGTCGCCGATAAAAAGGCTGTCTTCGACGGGGCCCATCGTCTCCTGCGTGAAGGAGGGGAGATGTATTTCTCTGATGTGTACTCGGACAGACGCGTGCCTGAAGAGCTGCAGCGCGATCCCGTCTTGCACGGGGAGTGCATTTCTGGCGCTTTTTATTGGGGCGACTTCGACCGGCTGGCGAAAGAAGCAGGATTTCTCGATCCACGCCTGGTGACCGACCGGCCGCTGGTGATCGGTGATCCAGAGCAACTCGCAAAGGTCCAAGGCTTCCAATTCACCTCGGCCACCTATCGGCTGTTCAAGCTTTCAGGGCTTGAGCCGAGATGCGAGGACTACGGACAAGCCGTGCGATATCTGGGCACGATCCCTGGCCATGAAGATGCATTCGCGCTGGATGGACATCACCATATTGAGACCGGCCGCATGTTTGCGGTGTGCGGCAATACCTACCGTATGCTGCAAGACACGCGTTTCGCCGCGCACTTTGAATTCTTCGGCGACTTCTCACGCCATTTTGGCATCTTCCCCGGCTGCGGCATCGAAAGCCCTTATCGCGACGCTGGCCGTGACACCGATGCCATTTCGGGCGCTTGTTGCTGACGCGTAGTTGGCGTTGGCGGTAGCATTGTCATGTCGCAACCGTTCCTGCTCGGCCGGGGTGATTGTCACATAGCTTTGCATCATTGTACCCAGGTGCTCATGGCCGAGGCCCATGCTCCAAGCTTTTAGCTCAGCCGGACTCAGATGGCCTGAAGCGCCAATGTTGGCGATGAGTTTGCGGAAACTGTGTGGGTTGTAGTTGGGGACGCCAGCGGTGGCGAAGGCATTCTTGAAGATGTCGCGGATCGGTCCATCACTCTTGTAGGGCTCGCGTTCCAGCCCCATGACTTCAAAGCCGCCGCTCTGCCCAACTGCCATTTTGACACGCGGGAAAAGCGCGTCGTCATCCTCGCGGCCTAGCTCATCGCGTAGATATGAGAGCCAATCCCCAACAATTGTCTTGGCTTCATCGCTAATCGGATAAAACGGGGTGATGATGGTTTTGCTATTCTTCGTCGCAACCTCGCGCGCATCCTGAAGAACCCGCCCTCGATCCCATTCCACATGCTTGAGGCGCAGTGTCCGCAGCGCGCTGATCCGCGCGCCGGTGATGAGGGCGAAGGCAATCAGCGCGCGGTCTCGCTTTTCAATGGCGGTGGCGTGGGGCATTGCCTCGATGGTCTTGATGACCTCGTCGAGGCTCGGCACCCGCGCTTCCCGCGCCGTGTGGGCGATGCGTTCATCCTTGGCCGTTAGGCTAAAATATTCGGCATCGTGATAGGACACACGGGACTTGTAGCTAGCTTGCCCGGCAAGCCAGATGAAGAAGTCCTTCAGCATGCGCAGCGTGGCCGACACGGTGGATTTGCTTCGAGACTTGCCCGTGATCTCACTAAGTGACTCGATGAGGTGCCGCTTATATTCGGTCGCGTGCGCAGCTTTGAATGCCTTGAAGTCGCGGCGGCGTGTGAAGGCTTCGAAGTGGGCGAGGGCGCCAGCGGATCTAACCGTCTAAAGTGTGACGAGATCATTTTCCAGAACGCGTTGATAAAAAATTATAAATGCTTATTCCGGACGATTGAGGAATGTCCGCACCGCTTCGATAAAATCGTTTGCCGCTGCTTCG
The DNA here is from genome assembly GCA_964342585.1 of uncultured Caulobacterales bacterium. Taxonomy (GTDB): domain Bacteria; phylum Pseudomonadota; class Alphaproteobacteria; order Caulobacterales; family Parvularculaceae; genus Parvularcula. The sequence goes on from CAYFHK010000022.1 coordinate 24,399, forward strand.
CGGCCGATTAAGAGATGATTTTCGCTTTCCAGGCTCACAAGCTCTGCGTTCTCGATATCGGCCGCCAATTGCCGAGCCGTTTCGAACGGGATCCGTCGGTCGCCTCGGCTGTGAATAATCAGTGTCGGCACCTTTAGTTCGTGCAACCGATGCCTCACATCGATCTCAGAGAATGCCTGCAGAAAGCGCACGGCATTCTCTGGCGATGTCGTTCGCCGCTGGAATTCATCGAACCAATCGAGTTCGGCCGCGGTGGCCGTTGGCATGAAGGTTTGGGAAAATATGTGCCGATAGGTTGGGTCAGGACGACCCCAGCCGCTTTCCGTCAGCACCATGACCGCTTCTCGTTCTTTGACTTGATCGGCGTGGGCAATTGGGCGCCACCCGACTGGGTAGCCGCCAAACAAGACGAGATGCGAAACTCGATGTGGGTTTCTTATGGCATACTCGATTGATACCGCCGCCCCCTGACTGATTCCCAGTAGAGGAAAGCGATCAAGCTTGGCAGCGTTCACCACCACCTCAAGGTCCTGTACAAAAGTTTCTAGGTTGAGTTCAGGCACCTCCCAATCAGAAAGTCCACACCCTCGCTCATCATATCGGATGAAGTGAAAATCCTTCGAAAGCTCAGAGAAGATCGGGCTCCGAATCGGGGCTTCCCAATCGAGTTCTAAATGCGTCAGCCAATTCGCCGCTTTAACAAGCGGCGGCTTCTCAACGTCGCCAACGCTCGCTCAGGCTAGCGATACGTGATCCGGCGTTCTGGCAAACCGAATCTGTTGCGGCGGCCTTGGGAGGGGAGGCGAAGCCTCCTCCTGTTGCTGTTGTCGCAGGTCTGGTAACGTCTCGGAAAAATTCGGCACCTGCAGACCTGCAGACCTGCCGACCGGAACAAACGGTCGATCTCATCGGCAAGGCGTTCAGCTTCTTCATCGCGGCCAAGACGCCGACGCGCAGCCACAACTTGCAGCGCCGCTTTCGAATTCATCGGCGCATTTTCCAGCCATCGATCAGCCCAAAGAGGCTTTTCGGCGGTCGCAAGACTGTCAGATGTGGCGATGCGCTCCGCGAGTAGAGCCTTCAACCGCTCAACCTCCCCCCGCGCTTGCGCAAGCCATAACGAAAAACCGTCCTGGTTCGGAATTTCGCAATCGGCGAGGAGGATCTTATCGAGCTGGGGCCATAAATCGATTAGGCTGCGCGGGCGCGCGAGGTCGTCGCGGATGAGGGTTTGCGCTTCAAGCAAGTCGATCGTGAAATGACCTGTATCTAAACAAACGCGTTCTCTGTCCGCAAGCAGCCGCGTTTTCGCACCGCAATTCACAATTGGCCTGAGCTTACTCAGAGACCACCGGAGCGCGCCTCTGGGATCGTCCGGTACATCCCATAAAAGCTCGCAGAGCCGGTCACGCCGCTCAGGTGACCCGTTGATGGCCAGATACCCCAAGAGCGCTCGCGTCTTACGCGATGCCGGCAGACAGATCTGGTCTCCGGCATAGCTAACCTCCAGCGTACCGAGAACATTGATCGCCACTTTATCGTCCATAGAGCCGCCGCCCCCTCTGCGCGCGCCGCAATATCGTAGAGCGGGTTTCCCTCGCGATCCACCGCTATGCGATCAGCCGCAATCTCTGCGGTGCGAATTGCTTGTTGAATGCTGCGAGAGGCGATGCTGGTCGATCGCCATCACGCGCTTGAGCCGCGCAGCGATCTGCCAACACTCAAATGAATAGGGCACGCTCAAGGCTCGGCGTGCCCCCTTTGTTTTTCGTCGGTGAGCGCCGCCTACGCCGCAGATTGGTCCGCGTTGGCAGTGTCGATGCCCGAAACCGTCTCAATCAGACGAGCGGCAATATGATAAGGATCGGCATTGGCCCCGGGACGGCGATCTTCAAAGTATCCAGCGCCAGCTCGTTCAACGCCTGGGGGTATACGAATAGAAGCGCCGCGGTCGGCATTACCGGATCTGAATTCGCCGAAAGCGCATGTCTCATGCGATCCGGTCAACCGTTCCTCGAGACGATCCCCATAGACGACAATGTGGTCAGCATGCCGCTCTCTGAGTTTCTCGATCGCATCATTGATCGCCGCGAGACCGTTTGCGCCACGCGTGGCGTTGGTTGAGAAATTGGTATGAAGACCGGCACCGTTCCAATCGCCTTTGACGGGTTTGTTGTCAAAGGAAACGACAATATTATGGTTCTCAGCAACACGTTGGAGCAGATAGCGTGCGATCCACAAATGGTCGCAGATGTTGATCAGTGTGACGTCTTCTCCTGCGATTCCTCTGTAGCCGACCTGAAATTCCCACTGACCCGGCATAACCTCGGCATTCAGTCCGTAGTAGATCAGTCCGGCCTCCACGCATGATTGTGCATGCGCTTCCGCGATATGCCGACCGAAAGCGCGATCGGCGCCGACGCCGCAGTAATAGCGCCCCTGAGGTTCCGGGAAGCCAGCTTTGGGAAAACCGAGCGGCCGACCATCTTGAAACAGCGTATATTCCTGCTCAAAACCGATCCATGCTTCGAGCCTGTCGGTATCTTTACGCAACGCATGACGAAGTTTCGCGCGCGTGTTAGTGTCGTGCAACGCGCCATTTGTTTCGTACACTTCGCACAAAACCAGATAGTCATTGCATGAGCGATTTGGATCTTTCGCAATACAGACAGGCAATAATGCACAATCTGAATTGCTGCCTTCAGCCTGACCTGTGGAAGAGCCGTCAAAACTCCATTGCGGGAAGTCCGCGGGTTTCGGGCAATCTGTCGACAATTCGACGATACGTGTTTTGGATCGCAAAGTTTGGGTTGGGGTTGTGCCATCCAGCCAAATATATTCAGCGAATGCAATCATAATCTATTCCTTTTACGGTGAAATAAGTTGAAATCGGTAAGGGGATGAAAGCTGCTCTCAGCCGTCGATATTTTTGCTGTCTACTGAACATTCGACCGAGCCGCCGTTGAAGCGCTCCGCGGTTTTGCTTTCATGATCCCGCGTTTCGAGGTGCAAGCCGGAGATCCGAATGGGGGTTAAGTTGAGCCATTCTGCCATTCACGCGCCGCGGCGCTTTCATGGTCACCGCGCACGTCATAGGCTTCCCGAGCTCCTCGAGAAATTTCAAATGGTATGCCGTTGTACGCGGATTTCCGTCCAATGGCGGAAGTGCCATCGCGGAGGCGCCGAGGCTCACATTGGCGGCGGCCGTTGCCACGATCACCAAGGCAGTAGAGGTAATTTGAGTAGTCAGTTTCTTAGACATGCCGAACTCCTATCGGTTGGGGAGGGCGGCCATCGCGTGCACTTGCCTGTGAGCTGGACCAACCCTCGTTGAGGTGTCCGCCTTCAAGCTTGCGGGCGTGGTAGTTAGCGTTGGAGTTGGATGGGCTTAGCGCGCCAATACCGTGGAAATTGCGTGTGAATGACCATCCAGTCGTGGCAATTGGCTAAAAAAGCTCTTTTCCGTTGAAGAGATGGTGACGAACGGCCGAGAGTTTGACTCGGCGCTGAGTTAGAAGAGGGTCCGGGTTTCTAGGAGAGCCGTCGCTCAAAAGAGCAGCAGAAAATCGCCGGCACGATAGTTGGCAATTGAGAGAGTGGGTAGTGTAAGGTCTTGTTCAACGTTTGAATTCTGTTGAATCGCTTTCAGTACCGCAATTTCAAGCAATCCCGGACGGTCAATCAAATGCACCCGGACGACGCAGGACGCTATTCGAGCTCAAAGCCTTGTTTTTGCTGGCTTATCGGACGTTTTGAAATCTTGCTGGAGGCTAAGGTGGTGCCCAGGGGCGGAATCGAACCACCGACACGCGGATTTTCAATCCCACCTTATACGGCGTAAATCAAAGCACTAGCGCGGCAAGGCGCGTCAAACCTTACACGGGAAATCAATACCTTAGCGGCCTTTTGTCAAACCATCCGGGGGCAGCTCAATTCCGCGAAAGCCTTCTCGCCGCGATGATGGAACGGGCGCACGATGCCGTCCCGCCGCTCACCGCGTTTGAAGAGCACCTGCTCGAAATCATGGATGCCGTCCAAGGCGATGCCGACTTCGAGGACGGTGATTTTGATGCAGCCGTCGACGACTTTCCGATCGACGACGACGAGCTTGATGAGGACGGCCCTGCGTCCCTGAACGAAGGGGGCGTGGCATGAGCAAGCGCGCCCCTTCATCCGATACCGTCCGCGAGGTTGTGATCGCGGTCATGGCGAAGCGGCGTGAGGAAGCCCGCGACGATGGCGATGAGAAGCGCGCCGCATGGCATGATGAGATGCTGCGTCGCATCGCTAATCACGTGGTGCCGATCACGGTCGATGTAGATCAAGACCACGTGCAGGCGGCTCACCGTTTCTGCGAGCGGCACGGCATCGCCAACCCCGGCACACTCGTCCGCGAACTCTTCAAGATGATTGCTGAAATTGAGGGGGGCACGGAGTGATGGCCAGCGCCCCCCTTACACACTCATGCCGGACGTGCCTCTTTTGGCGGCCGTCCGATGACCCTTTAGATGCGGGCTTTGGTCCCTGCAAGGCTGCTCCGCCGATCGCCGATCAACTCGGCAACGGTATGTGGCCGATGACGCATTTTGAAGACATTTGCGGCGGATACGTCCGTCGTGGTGATGCGATCAAGGCCTGCGCCGGTGAGGCGGGGAGGGTCGCTGCGTGAAGAATGACGCATACGATGCCTTTCTTGAGCGTGAGCGCGGCGATCCTGGCATCGTCCCGTTCCCGTCTCATGCGCCCGCAGAGCCGCCGCCTGCGCCGTTTCTCATTCTGTCGCCGGCAGAGGCGCGGATCGACACGGCGTGCGAGCGATACCTCGTTAAAAAGGTGTTCAACCGCTCTGACGTGGGCGTCATGTTCGGCGAGAGCGGCAGCGGCAAAACCTTTCTTGCGCTTTCCCTCGCCAGACACATCGCAGCGGGCCGAGATTGGCTCGACATGCGCGTGAGGCAAGCGCCCGCCCTTTACATCAGCCTCGAAGGCCATGAGGGCTTCCACAAGCGCGTGAGGGCTCTTGAAGAGGGGGGCGGCTTTGATCCAGCCGATCCGTTCCGCTTTGCCTGCGCAAACGGCAGCGACTTCGCCAATCCGCAGTACCGCAAGAACGTGGTCACACAGACGAAAGCAGGCGGCTTTGGTCTTGTGGTGATCGATACGCTCTCCCGCTTCTTGGGTGAGGCCGACGAGAACACCAATGTCGGCATGGGTCAGGCGATCGCCTTCGCAGATGAGATCAAACGCGAGACCGGTGCCGCCGTTTTGTTTGTGCACCACACGGGCAAGGACGTCTCGCGGGGCGAACGCGGCCACAATAGCCTGCGCGGCAACCTCGACTTCCGCATCGCCGTCGAGCGCCATGAGAACGTGCGCAGCCTTTCCTTCCTAAAAGTCAAAGACGACGAGGATGGCCAGCGCTTCGAGTTTGACCTGCAGCGCGTCGAATTGGCCATCGATGTCGAAGGTGATCCGATCACGTCATGCGTCATCACCGACACGCGTTCGGCCGGTGAGAAGCGCAAGGAACTGGCACACCGCAAACCGACGCCGACCCAGACGAAGTTCTGGCAAATCGTCAAGGCGCACATCGAAGAGCATGGCGAGCGGCGCAAGGTGGAAGCCGATATTGCCCCCGTTTTGGCGACCCAACGGCACGCGCTTTACGAGGTTCTGCGGCGTGAGGGCTGGCTCGACAACGTTGGGTCTGAAGGCGAGGCGTTACCCAACGATGCCCCAACGACAAGCGGTGAACGCGGAAAGGTCCTGACACAGCTTAAAGGCCTGCACGGCAGGGAATTGCTCAACTTCAACAAGGAGTGGGTATGGCTCTGCGACTAAAACAAGAACAAGCGTTGGCTCTGCGTTGGGTGTCTGTTTGCCTTCTTAAAACCAACGCAACAGCTTGCCTCCGCAAAGTTGGAAGTTGGGTTCCCCCTTTAGGGGGAACCAACACCCAACGCGGGACGCTGGAAATCAGATTGGTCCCAATGCCCCGACTTTCTGGGAGGCTGGCGTCCGAGTGTGGGACAGCTTCTTCCGCGCTGTGGCACTGTGGAGGCGCGAATGGCTAGACCGCGCGTTCTCACCAAACGATCTATGCGCGGCGGGGATGATGCCTCGAAGGCCGCGCGCTTTCTTGAAACCCTGCGAATTCCCGAAGGGCCGAAAGCTGGCGAGCAATTGCGGTTAGCGCCGTTTCAGCGTTCTTTCGTGGAGGGCGCGCTTGCGCCGGAAACGGCCGTCGCTGTGCTCTCCGTGGGGCGCGGTAACGCGAAGTCGGCGCGCTCGTCGGGCATTGCTCTGGGGGCCTTGCTCG